>JASBTH010000281.1 GCA_030148525.1 Saprospiraceae bacterium
AAAGCCTTTTTTGAGCTTCGTAGCATGGCTACGGGGCGAAAAAAGGCTGCAGTGAGGTTCAAATAATAGACATTTGCAGCCCAAAGGATAAATCCCAAACACGCTCTTACTTTTTACCCGTAAAGTGTTTCAGCATAATGATCTCCTGACGCTTTAGCGGGCGTACGAAACCACGGGGCAAGTCCTTCTTGGTCAATCCACCGAGATACACCCGGTCCAGTTTTTCCACCTGATAGCCGAAATGCTCAAACGTACGGCGCACGATACGATTGCGACCGATGTGCAGTGTAATACCTACATCCTGATTTCCCGGCTTATCCTCCAGGTAGTTGACTTCGTCGACGGGTACGGGACCGTCCTCCAGGGTAATGCCTTTGCGAATAGCTTTGATGTGTTCGGGATCGACGGGCTTATCCAGGTGTACGTGGTAAATCTTTTTGATGACGTAGCTGGGATGCATCATTTTTTGCGCCAGGTCGCCGTCGTTGGTCAGTAGTAACAACCCGGTGGTCGCACGGTCGAGGCGTCCTACCGGAAATACCCGTTCTTTTACCCGGTTTTTGATGATGTCCATAACGGTGCGGCGCCCCCGGTCATCACTCACCGTAGTGATCGTATTCTTGGGCTTATTCATCAGGAAGTACACCTTGCGGATCTCCGGGCGAATCACCTCGTCTTTGAAGGCCACTATATCGCCGGGCTGGACTTGGTAAAAGGGTTCTTTGACCACTTCCCGGTTCACCGTAACCAGACCATTTTTAACGTGATCGGCTGCCTGCCGACGGGAGCATACACCGCAGTGAGCCACGTATTTATTCAGGCGCATGCCCTCTTCCTCGCTGTTCTCCTGCACCCGGGCCGAACCCTCGCGTTTGGGTTTTCCCTTGCCGGGACCCTTGCGATGACTTCCCGGCTTGCCGGATCGTTTTTTGTTATGTGGATTTGGCTTCTTGGCCATGATGTATTTTTTGTAAAAACGCGTGATTGAATGGCGACGTGAAGTATTGCGTCTCTACCTCAAACCCCATACCTCAAACCTCAAACCTCACACCTCAAACCTCAAACCTGTTATACTCATACCTGTTAAAAAGGTATATCCTCATCCTCATTCATCTTGGATGGTCGTGTGATCACATTGGAGTAGGGATTGTCGAAGGTGTCTTCCGGCAGGGCACCAAAGTCGGGGTCATCCAGGTCGGAGAAACGGGCGAAATCGGCCGTAAAGCGCATCTTGATGGTATCCAGGGCACCGTGTCGGTTTTTGGCAATGATCAGCTCGGCGATTCCCTTGAGGGATTGACCTTCTTCGTCTTCCAGTATTTGATAATATTCCGGACGATAAATAAAAGATACCATATCGGCATCCTGCTCGATCGATCCCGATTCCCGCAAATCCGATAGCTGCGGACGTTTGGAACCGCCACGGACTTCCACGGCACGACTCAACTGGGACAATGCGATTACCGGTACGTTCAGCTCTTTGGCGAGCATTTTCAGGGCCCGGGAGATAGCACTTACTTCCTGCTCCCGGTTACCTTTAGCATTTTCTCCACCACCACTCATCAACTGCAGGTAATCGATGATCACCATTGAAATATCGTGTTGCATCTTCAGGCGGCGGCACTTAGCCCGAATCTCAAAGATGTTGATACCGGGCGTATCGTCGATGTAAATGGGAGCTTCACTAATGCGCTCAATCGCGGATTGTAGTTGCTGCCATTCGTAATCTTCGAGTTGACCGTTCCTCAATTTCTGAGAGGACACTTCGGCTTCCATGGAGATAATACGCTGAGCTAACTGCAGTGCCGACATCTCCAGGGAAAAGATGGCCACTCCCCGCCCAAAGTCGGCCGAAGCATTGCGGGCCAGCGAGAGCACAAAGGACGTTTTACCCATACCGGGGCGAGCGGCCAGGATGATCAAATCCGAGGGCTGCCAACCGGAGGTCAGGCGATCAATATCGGTGAAACCGGTGGGCACACCCGTCAGGCCATCTTCCCGGTTCTTCAGTTCCTCGAGTTGTTTGAGTGCTTTGGAAGCCAGGGAGCCCATCGTCTCATAAGAGCGGCTCATATTTTTTTCGGCAATATCAAAGAGTCCCTGTTCGGCCGTATCGAGCAGGTCGAATACATCCGTTGTGTCTTCGTAAGCATCGCGAATGATCTTGTTCGAGACATTGATCAATTCGCGTTGTATGTATTTTTGAGCGACGATGCGGGCGTGGTACTCAATATTGGCCGAGGAAGCTACTTTCTCGGTAAGCTCCACAATATAGGCGGGACCACCGGCCACTTCGAGCTCGCCGGTCGTGCGGAGTTCCTGCGTGACCGTGAGCATGTCCACCGGTTTGGATTGTTCGAACAAGCGCAGGATAGCCTTATAGATGAGTTTGTGTGCTTCGTGGTAGAAGCTTTCGGCCTGGAGAATATCCAGTACGTTGGACATCGCATCCCGGTCCAGCATTAAGGCCCCGAGAACGGCTTCTTCGAGTGCCAGGGCCTGGGGTGGCTTTTTGCCAAACACAAAATTCGACAGATCCTCGGATCGCTGTCGGCGATTCGGGTAGGACCTTTTGGAATCTTTGGATTGTTTGGGATCTGCCATAGGATAAGCGATGAAGAAAATGGTGTGCCTACAAACATAGGTGTTATTACCCGGAATATCCAGATGACCTTACGTATTTACTTTTCCACAACATGTGGAAAGCAGCAACCACTTGTCGAACGTCACTGACCGCATTTTATTGATTGACAGTCATCAACTGCCGCTTCACTTCCTGCACGACCTCCAGCTGACGGGCGATCTCTTCCGCAGTGGCGATCTGAGCATCCTGGTTATCGACAATATTGGCCTCCATCTTTTCGATGCGCTTTTCGGCGTAGTCGATTTCCCGGTTGTAGCGATTATTCGCCATTTCCAATTTACGGAGATTGCGCTCCAGGCGGGTAAGAGTGCGTTCTTCCTCCTGCAAACGCTCTTCAATCTTGACCCGGTCCAGCATGACCGAAAAGTCGTGCAGGATGTATTCCACCTCTTCTGCTTTCTTGGGATGAGTTTCAGAAGACAGATAGGCTCCCCGCATATCGATCCAGAGGGTAAATTGTACCCGACTCCCGAAATCGTCGGCCGTAGCTACCAGATTAATGGGAAAGCCGGTTATATTTTTGACTTTGGCAGATTCCGACCAGTATTCCTTTTCCTTGCGATCGTAATGAGTACCCGTGGAGAATTGACTCCGGACATAATGCTTCCAGACTTTGTGGACCATTTTGGGATCCGCATCCGGAAGGGAGATGGTAAAGGCATTCTCGGCTCCGGCGCTCATCGTGCGCATTCCCTCCAGCACCACCCCGGCTGGTTCCTGGGCGCCCATTTGTATGCTTCCGCAAAAAACAAATAACAAGCTAGTGTAGATGATTCGTGGCATAGTATCCGCAGTTTGTTAAGCACTTCTTAAGACGGTGATTTCACTAAAAGTCACTTCTATACCGCTTCCGAAGTGGTTTGGAGTCCCAGCACGAAGTACTGCGGAGCAAAACCACTTCGTTGTCGGTATATCTACCTAAAATACGGTACTTCCGTGTACTTTTGCCGAAAGGCACCAGCATTTAGCCGAAAAAAACCGGTATTTCAGCGGGGATTGCATACATTTCCGATCTACTGACTTTGCAAAGTAAACACACATGCACCCAGTCCTTCGCCTTGACCAGGTAGTCAAAACCTACGGCACTCACCGAGCAGTTGATGAAGTGAGTTTTGCAGTTCCTCCGGCTACACTATTCGGCCTGCTCGGTCCAAATGGAGCCGGCAAAACGTCGCTCATCCGGATTATTACGGCAATCACCAGAGCCGATTCGGGAAATGTATATCTGAATGGGGATCGCCTCGCCGGCCGGCACCCCCAATCCATTGGTTATATGCCCGAGGAGCGGGGCCTCTACAAAAGGATGAAGGTTTTCGATCACCTAATGTATCTGGCCCGCCTGAAAGGCCTGAGCAAGTCTTTTGCCGACGAGCAGATCAATCACTGGATGGATAAATTCGACATCCAGGACTGGGGTACCAAAAAGGTGGAGGAACTGAGTAAGGGCATGCAGCAGAAGATCCAGTTTATCGCCACGGTCATGCATCAACCCAAGCTGTTGATCCTCGATGAACCATTCTCCGGACTAGACCCCATCAACACCAACCTGATCAAGGACGAAATTCACCAGCTCAAAGAAAGTGGCACCAGCATCATCTTTTCCACCCACCGCATGGAACAGGTCGAGGCCATCTGTGAACACATCGTACTGATCAATCAGGGCAGGAATATACTGGAGGGAAAACTGCAGGACATTAAGGATACCTTTAAAGATAACCTCTTCGAGGTCATTTATAAAGGAAGTTTGCCTCCGGGACTTGGCGATCAATTCCGGATAACCGAGCGGTCCGACCACCGGGTAGTGATCCAATTAGAAGAGGGAAAGCACAGCGGAGCCTTGCTCCAGTATATGGTCAACAACCAGGTGCAGGTAACCTCATTCCAGGAGATTTTGCCCACACTCAACGACATATTTATCAAGCAGGTAGAAGCATCGAATACGACCCTGCCCGAAGAAATGAACCTTTGATCCATTATGCAGACCTTACTTCTGATCATTCGTCGCGAATACCTGAGCCGGGTCACCCGGCGGTCTTTCATTTTGGGTACCCTGCTGACACCCCTTGCTTTTGCAGCCCTGATCGCTATCGTGGGCGTTATTTTTCAGTACGAGAGCGACCAAACGCAGCGCATTGCTATTCTGGATGAAGGCAACGTACTGAAGGGAGTGATCAAGGACGAGAATAACCTTTACTTCTCCTTTGAGGAAGGACCACTTGATACCTTGCGGAAAAACCTGCCCGAAACAGATTACGATGCGCTTTTATATCTTCCGGCCATCGACGACCTGATGTCTAATCGCCTGCGCGCTTACTACTATTCGGACGATCAACCTACCCCGGATGTGGAGCTGATGTTACGCGACCGCATTTCGGGGGCCGTTCGCGATTACAAGATCGATGCACTGAACATTGAACGCAGGCAACTCGAAGCCCTGGACACCCGTATCGAACTGGAACCGGAACCTCTGACCGATAATGGGGCCGATGCGACTCGTTTCACCAGTGCTATTGCTGCTGCTATCGGCCTGGGCATGGGCTTCATTATGTATCTGACGGTCTTTATTTACGGTGTGATGGTGATGCGGTCGGTGATGGAGGAGAAGACCAGCCGCATTGTGGAGGTCATGATCTCCTCGGTCAAGCCTTTTCAGTTGATGTTGGGAAAGATTATTGGTGTGGGAGGTGTTGGCCTGACCCAGGTTGCCGTTTGGGCTGTGCTCATTCCTTTATTGGCCGGATTAGCACAATTGATCTTTGGAATTGACCCCAGCAATAACCCTATGCTCGACAGTCAGTCCGCCGATTTCAATCCCGACGATACACAGGCCATGATCAGCATGGCCATGGCCGAGGTCGCCTCCATTAACTGGTGGATGGTACTACCTCTGTTTATTCTATATTTTCTGGGAGGCTTTTTCATCTACTCCTCCCTCTTTGCGGCGGTGGGGTCTGCTATTGGCGATGATACCGGTGAAGGACAAGCACTGACCATTCCGATCACCATACCCGTGATTTTGGCCCTGTACATTATGATAGCGGTCATCCAGGCTCCGAATAGTAGTTTAGCCACCTGGTCGTCGATTTTCCCCTTGTTTTCACCGATTGTGATGCCGGCCCGTCTGGCCTTCGGGCCTCCCACCTGGGAGGTCATTGTATCCCTCTTGGTCATGATCGGCTTTTCGCTCTTCCTGATCTGGTTTGCGGGTCGAATTTATCGGGTCGGAATCCTGATGTACGGCAAGCGGGCGAGCTTTAAGGAGATTGCGAAGTGGCTGTTTGTACGTGAATAAATCAGGTATGAGGTTTGAGGCCAGGTTACAGGTACCTCAAACCTGGAAAAAAAAGTGCTGCAGCATCGTGACGGGGGGACCTGCCAGATAACTGCAGCGATGCGTGTTCCTAGTGTAACCATTTGGCACAACCGGTTGATTCGATAATAGAGAGAAAGTATGGTTAGAAGTAGCCAGTAGAAAAGTGTACTATAGAATTGTAGTTAGATTGCTAACTTTAGTATGATAAAAGTATAAATATTTTGTGAGATTCAAAAGATCCCTCTCATTTAACAATCCACTTCCGTACCCTATTTTGGTTATGCTTCTAATAGCTACGGGATGTGGTCCGGAACAACCTAGTGGCCCTGAGTTGTTTGAGGAGCATTTTTCCATTGACATCGTGGAGGTTAAAACTCCTTCGGAAGGAGTGGCCGCCAGCACGATGGAGCAGCAAGCCTTTCGTTTACTTCAGCAGGCGAATTACCAGCAAGCTGCCATTCTGTTCGCCGAGCTGGCAGCCCGGCAGCGGGATCCCGGGTACCAGTTGTACCGAGGCATAGCACAGATCGCTGCTGGGCAATACACTGAGGCTATCGAATCTCTTTCCAATATACCCGCCGGGAACCAGGCTATTCCGGTTGCCCGCTGGTATCAGGGTATGGCTGCACTAGCCATGGATCAAGCCGTTCCGGCACGCAGTTACCTGGAGCAATGCATTGCTTCGGCTCCCCGGGGGGAATACGCCATTAGAGCCAAAGACATTCTGGAGAAACTACCTTAAGGCAACCGCTCCAGAAACTCCTCCTCGGTCAGAATATCCACGGTACCCAGCTCGCGGGCTTTTTTGAGTTTCGAGCCCGCCTTCTCTCCTACTACCAGTACATCCAGATTACCACTTACGGCACTGATGTTTTTGGCGCCAGCCGCTTCAGCTTTAGCCTGAGCTTCCTTGCGACTCATGGTCTGCAGCGAGCCGGTGAACAGAATGGTCTTACCTACGAAGGGACCTTCGGAGAGGGTCTGCTTGGGGCGATCATCCTCCGTTTGCTGCAAATTTACGCCCAACTCTTCCATGGTTTTCAGCAGTTCTATATTTTGGTCGGCAGCAAAAAAGCGCATCACATTTTCGGCAACTACGGGGCCAACATCCTTGATATTGGTGTAGTCTTCAAGCTGCCACTCGGTAAGGTCGAGTACGTGATCGATCTCGGCGGCTAGTAGCCTGGATACTTTTTTTCCCAGGTGGTGAATACTCAGGCTGTGCAGCAGGCGGTGGATGGGGTTTTGCTTAGCCTGATCAATGGAATCTTTCAGGTTGGCCACTGACTTTTCGCCAAAGCCTTCCAGTTCGCCAATGCGGTCGTAATCGAGGCGGTACACATCGGCGATGGTACGCAGTAGTCCCAGCTCGTAAAAGCGCTCGACAATGGATTTGCCCAGGCCTTCAATATCCATGGCCGTTTTAGAGACGTGGAAAATGATCTTTTGCAGGTTCTGAGCGCCGCAAATGCAAACCGGGCAACGCCAGGCAGCTTCACCTTCTTCGCGCACCAGTTCCACCTTCTCCCCGGTATCGTTAATGGGGCAGGTGCGCGGGAATTCGATGGGATGCTCACTACCGTCGCGCAGGTCTTCCATCGCCTTCACAATATAGGGAATAACATCACCGGCACGTTCCACCAGCACCGTATCGCCAATATGCAGATCTTTACCGGTGATAAAGTCCTCGTTGTGCAAAGAGACGCTCGATACAGTCACACCTGCTAATTGCACCGGTTCGAGCTTGGCAACCGGCGTGACAGACCCCACCTTGCCCACCTGGTATTCCACATTGAGCAGTTTGGTAGTTGCCTGTTTAGCCTTGAATTTAAAAGCCATGGCCCAACGCGGATGGTGGGCTGTATACCCGGCGCGTTCCTGTAACACCCGGTCATCTACTTTTACGACCATGCCATCGACCTCGTAGGGGTAATCTTCGCGGCGCTTCTCCCAGTTAATGCAGAAGTCGATCACCTCTTCGATATTCTTACAGAGCTTGCGTTCGTCACCATCGGCGGGGACTTTGAAGCCCAGTTTCTCCAGCATATCCAGGCTCTCGAAATGGGTGTCGACCCGGTCCATAGCATCCTGGCCTTCTTTATCGGCCGCATAGCCAACCGTATACACAAAGGCTTCTAGGCCGCGTTGGGACACCTCCCTGGGGTCCTTCATACGCAGACCTCCGGTGGCCGTATTGCGGGCGTTGGCAAACAGTGTAAGCCCTTCTTCGGCCCGCTTCTGGTTGATCTTTTCAAAAATATCCTTGCGGATGAGTACCTCCCCGCGCAGCTCCACCTTGTGCAAACCAAAGTCTGAAAACCCCGCTTTCAATGGAATGGACCGAATAACCCGCGCATTATTGGTCATTTCCTCCCCCAGCGTACCGTTACCACGGGTAGCCCCCCGCACCAATTGATCGCCTTCGTAGACAATGGCGATACCACCACCATCAAATTTAGGCTCCACGGCATAGACGATATCCCGATCCTCCGGCATATTCCAGAGACGCTTCAACTGGGCATCCCAGTCTTTCAGGTCATCGGCATTATAGGAGTTGGCCAGGGACAACATGGGCGCCAGATGCTCGACGGAGGGGAAATTGGAGGTGAGGTCATCGGAGACCCGCTGGGTGGGCGAGTCAGGAGTCAGCAAATCGGGGTGATCGGCTTCGAGCTTCTCCAGTTTCTTGAACAAGAGATCGTACTCGTAATCACTAACTAAGGGATCATGGAGAATGTAGTAACGGTATTCGTGAAATTCGATAAGTCGCCGCAAGTCATTGACCAGCACATCGGGCGATTGCTCAGTCACAGCCGACTGATCCGATAAATATTCTTTGGTCAGATCGACCAGGGCTCTTTGTTCTTCAGCACTATACATAGGGTGTGTTTGATCCGTTATACCTCCTGCGATATGGGATGATTGAACCTGCGCCACTTCCCACCACGCATGTACACAAAGCAAAATGTTGGTTTCCCGTCTGCTTCGTGGCCAATATTGGACAGCCAAAGTTAGTACATTGTTTGCGGACAATAATTCCCGGGAGTAACCATATTAGAAGCAGAAGTCATTAAGTACATTTAAGCGAATAAATCACTACCATGGCCAATTCAATCCGCGGCACACTCACTCGCCTCATTCGTCAGTTCAAGGGAACCTACGTGCTGAACAACCTCTTGCACGCCAAGCAGCTGAAGCACAATCGCCGCTTGTACAAAAAGTACCGGGTCGGGAAAAGTATCTATGCCCCGATTGGCAGTCAGGATTTTAAACCGAACGCTTCGGAGCGACCCTGGCTGGATCAGGACAACGCACTGGACCGACTGCGCACCAACCCCACCTTTGCCACCTTTTCACCGGACATCCAGCGCGAACTGGAGCGGTTTGTCACCGACGGATACATGATCCTGCGTGGTTTTTTTCCGCAAGGGGATATACAATCTGCCAATGAAGAGATCGATGAATTACTCTCCGATAGGAAGGTGGGGTTTCACTATACCGGACGCAAGATCCTGCAATCCTACAAGGTCGCACCTACCATCAATGAACGGTTTTTCCGGCGCCCCGAATTGCTCGATCTCCTATCCTTTATCATGGGTAAACGGGTTATTCCCTTTCAGACTATCAATTTCATCCAGGGAAGTGAGCAACGGGCACATTCAGATTCCATCCACATGACGACCCAGCCTCTCGGATATCTGATTGCCTGCTGGGTAGCTCTGGAACCCATTCACTCCGGGAATGGGCCGCTGATCTACTACCCCGGAAGTCATCGTCTTCCCTACGTACTGAGTGCTGATTACCACTCGGGGAATACCGCTTTCACCATTGGTGCCAACAGTAATAAACAGTACGAGGATGCCATCGAGAAGCTGATTGAACAGGAGGAATTGAAACCGGAAATATTTACCGCCGAACCCGGTGATATGCTGATCTGGCATGCCAACCTGCTACACGGCGGCAGTGGGATTACCAAGGAGGGGGCCACCCGAAAATCGCTGGTAGCTCATTACTATACCGAGGATGTCATTTGTTATCACGACATGTCGCAACGTCCGGCTTTACTCGATCCGGAGGTAAGCGAGCGCCTGGCTCAGAAATAAATGCTATTCTCCGGGTTTTTGCCCTTGACGCCCCGAAAATAGTCGGTGATGTACGCCATGTCGGCCTCAGCATCATCGGTAGGATAAAAGGGTTCGCTGATTTTCAGAATGCGGTCTTCGTAATTCAGGGAGGTCAGCATGAGGGGGATACCTGCCCCCCGGGCGATCCAGTAAAACCCGGTTCGCAGTCGATCCACCTTTTTACGCGTGCCTTCCGGGGCAATGCAGATGGCAAACCGTTCGCGCTCATTAAAGACCTGAATAACAGCATCCACGTAATTGGTGCTGCGGCTGCGATCCACGGGCACTCCGCCCAACCAGCGGAACAGCCAGCCGTACGGAAAACGGAACAGGGATTTTTTACCAACGAACCCCACGGGTGAACGCTCCATGATCCGGGTGGCAACCCCCAGGGGCAGGTCCCAGTTCGAGGTGTGGGGAGCAGCTACCACAATGTATTTAGGTATCACGTTCATGTCGGGGAAGTGCCCTTCAATGGTCCACCTCAACCAATCCAGGTAAATCCACTTTGTTAGTTTACGGATCATAGCAGCTTAGATAAGAAGAGCAAGATACGGTAATTCGGAAATCGGAGGTCGGACACGAGCGATAGCGACTGATGGTAATAAATCGGAAAATGATGAGGAAAGCCTCAATCTTAACCTCACAACGTTTACTTCTCGGCACGATATGAGTAGGCTATATCAACTATTCTGCATCTTCCTTTCTCACTTACGTAAAAAAACATACACATAAAATTGAAAAACAGCCGTTATAGTCTTAATAAAGCACAAATTGGAATACAAAACATACGTAAACACTTTACCTAAAGCGAAATACTCCGTATTTTAGCCGCCTAAGGATAACCCCAGTAAACGAATTCCCTTACAGCCGACTTTGCTTTCTGATACTGGTCCCGCAAATTCCCAAACTGTTTTGCCGAAGAGCGAAACAAATGAACATATCAAAACCGATCAACACCTTGCGCATACTGCCCTACATTGTTCTGACCATTTGTCTGCCGATCCTGATCACGGCACAACCCGCTCCCGATATCCATCCTCCGGTCATCACCTTCTCCGTGGAGGGGGGATTTATGAATTACCCCATCGCCCTCCGGCTACTTGCAGCCGATGCCGACATTTACTATACCACCAATGGCAATCAGCCTTCACGCCACGCCACCAGGTACGATGGTCCCATCCGAATTGAAAAGACCACTGTAGTGCGGGCCGTCGCCTATCAGGACGGGCAGCGCAGTGACTTTGTGTCACAGACCTATTTCATTCAAGAGCCCCTCACCAATATGCCCGTGGTGTCCATTGGTATATCGCCCTATATACTCTTCGACCCGGTAAAGGGACTGTTCATGCAGGGCAGCCACGCTGATACAGCGAGTAAGCGAAAGTCAGGAGCTAATTTCTGGTCGCGCCAGGAGGTAACTGCCAACGTCGAACTATACGAGAGCGATGGACGCCAGGTATACAACAGCCTGTCGGGCCTGCGTCTGTTCGGAGGGATGAGCCGGTTATTCCCACAGAAATCATTGGCACTGGTAGCCCGTTCCAACTATGGCGAAAAGCGCATTGAACACCCCATCTTTGGTCCCGATAAAGAGGATGAATTTAAGTTCCTCATCTTGCGGAACTCCGGATCTGATTTTGGGCGATCGCATTTACGTGATGCCCTGATTACAACCATTACCGAAGACTGGGAGCTGGATCTGCAAGCCTATCGCCCCGCCCACGTGTACATCAATGGGGCCTATTGGGGCATTTACAATATTCGGGAAAAGATCAACCGGTATTTTCTGGCTAGTCACCACGATGTAGACAAGGACAGCCTCGATCTGCTCGAACATTATATGACCCTCAAACGGGGAAGTCGACGGCCCTACCAAAGGCTATTGTCTTATATACACGAAAACGATCTGAGTGATCCCGTACACTACGCCTACGTTCGGCGACAAATTGACGTGGACAATTTTATGGACTACCATATTGCCCAAATCTTTTTCGATAATCGCGATGCGGGTGGCAATATTCGTTTCTGGCGTCCCCAGACCGACAATGGTCAGTGGCGCTGGATCCTTTATGATACGGACTGGGGACTGGGCTTGCACCACAGTGATGCAGCCACCTTTAACAGTCTCGCATTTCACACGGAGCCCGATGGGCCCGGTTGGCCCAACCCTCCCTGGTCGACCTTTTTACTCCGTTCCATGCTGGAAAGTGATGCCTTCCGGGCTGGGTTCATCAACCGGTTTGCCGACCGGATGAATACCGACCTCCAGGCTCCGGAAATGGAATCCCAGTTGGAGCAGATGTACCAGCATATCCGTCCCGAAATGCCCCGGCACCTCGAACGGTGGCGAATCCCCGAGAAGCGCTGGGAATCAGACATTGAGCGTATCCGCTCTTTCCTGCGTGAACGCCCTGAGTATATGTGGGATCACATTGCAGAAGCATTCGATGCGGGACCCCGTCGGCCAGTCGAGCTGGAGGCGACCATTGGCGGCCGCATTGAACTCAATAAAAACCTGGAAATACGACAACATCGATTCCGGGGTACTTATTTTGCTAATAACCCCATTACCTTGCGGGCTATCCCCAACTACGGCTACCGCTTTTCCCACTGGGAAGGCCTCGACTATAAGGGCGAGAGCCACGAATTATTCCTTCGCCTCGACAAAGAAGGGGGTGTACGCCTGAAGGCTGTTTTCGAACCATATAGCCACCCACTGGCCGGCTCATTAATCATCAATGAAATAGCCCCCAACAACAAAAAGGCCGATGACTGGATCGAACTTTATAATGACACCGACCAGCGTTTGCCACTGCGTGGTTTTATTCTGCGTGACGCAAAAGGGCATGAATTCGCCTTTCCGAACCAGGCCTACATCGGCCCCCGGGATTACCTGGTCATTTGCGAAGACCGCCAAGCTTTTAAAGCCGAATTCCCCCGCACCTATAATGTGATTGGTGATTTCGAATGGGGTGTCAATAAACACCGGGAAACACTGGAGTTATTCACCGCCGACGGTGCAATGATCGATAGTGTAGCCTACGTAATTCCACCAACTGACAGCTTGTTCAGCTACGACCTCCTGTTACCCCGCCTCAACAATGCCGATCCTGAAAACTGGAGGGTACTTCCCGGCCTGGGATCGCCTAATGCCCCCAACCCCTATTACGTGGAAAGCAATATCCGGCAACGCCAGAACCTTTGGATGCAGATCGGATTTGGCGCTGCGGTAATCTTAGTATGCGTTATGCTGCTGATTTGGCGACCATACTCTTAGACGTGACGTTGAACCCTAAACCTTGCCCCCTGAACCACTAAAGTGGTGGGCCGGGTGTTGATTGCTGCGATTTTCACCACACCTGAAGCTGTGGCCTGATATATACCGGTAACCCGCCATACACCGTCCCCGCACTCCGAAGTCGGTACGAACGAGGGGGCCGGAGGGTGGAGCTTACCAATAACGCGAGACCGGGGTCTAATCACTTGACAAATAGCATATTGTCGCCACCTCCCGTTGTATTTGGTAGTGGGTATGCTCAAATCTCTATACACTATACCAACTACCCTGTACCGGGAGGTTGGGCCTTAGGTATCCTCTCTTTAAGAAATAGTTTGTACCCAACCTCACGTTACTGATAGGCGTTTATATCCGCTGCCAACAGGCGGTGAAAATGGTGCACATTGGGTTCCATTTTTGGGGAAAAACGCCCCGTGCGGTACAGGCGCGACTGTATTCCCCGTTGCACCTGTTCGACCACCGTTTCATCTTCCAGCTCTGTCTCGTCAATGGCATTGACCGAACGATCAAACTCGGTCCCCCGAAATGTATAGGTCCGGAATCGTACCAGGCAGGTATCCCTGCTTTTGGGTTCCACAATGTTGAGCGATAAACCCCAGGGATAGAAATTAAACATCAGGTTGGGATACACCCAAAAATAATAGGCATAAATAGCGCGGCCAGCATCCGGATGGCCTGGTGGTAAATCGAAAGAGGGCTGCCCGGGATCAGCAATCCCCACCTGAAGATTACAGTACGGAAACTGATGATACTCATAGGCATTGAAATCGATGGCTTCGTTTAAAGCCGGATGGACGAATGGTATATGCAACCCTTCGAGGTAATTGTCGCAATACAGAGCCCAGTGACTCTTTACGGCAAAATCACGTGATTGCGCCGGGTCGTATTGAAGGGTATCCAAGGGTAAAAAACCTACATAGTCCTGGATGGGACCGACTACTTCCCGGAACGGAACCGCCGGATCTAAAGCCACAAAAAACAATCCCAGCCACTCTTCCATGGCCACCGATGGCAAATGGTCTTCCGGACGCGGAAAATCGAGCGCCTCTTTAAAAGCTGGCATGGATTTAAAGGTGCCGTCCAACTGAAAACACCGCCCGTGGTAAGGACAGGCTATCTGCCGGTAACGGCCTGGGTCCTGCACCAGGATGGTGCCCCGGTGAGTACACACATTACTGAGGACACGCCAATCACCGGCGACCGACTTTGTACGTAAAAGAGGTTCGTCGAGAAAGTCGGGTAAGAGGGTGAACGGTATGACGTTGTCGGTATGTGCCGGATCAGGTACATCACCTGCATATTGCCACCATCGCGAAAAAATGGCTTCGCGAGTGTCTTCGAACATGGTTTTATCCCGGTAAAAGGAGGCAGGCAAGGTTTCTGCCTTGCGAATATCGGGATCAACAAATAAAGGCCTCATGGCGTAATCTTTTTTATCTTTCGTTAGAAGCTACCTGAATTGGGTTTTAGTATTCTGTTAGCACGGCTTTTGCGACCAGTTAAGGTGTCAAAACCGGTAAGTACGGGTGAGGGGTCCGGCAACAAAGTAAGCCCTAAAAGACATCCGACCGAACCAAAAGATACCATTCAGAGAGCTCCTTAAAATACAAATTATGCGCGTTCCGGGGTACCGCCCAAAATGTACATACCAACGGCTCCTATTCGGCCCTCGATCTGGTCGATAATGTGCAGTTTTCGCCCATGTATTTCCCCAATGGGGAGTATACCCTGATCGACCAGGACAAGGTCAATGCCTATTTTCCCGGGGAAGAAGAAGAATAAAATTGTAACGGGTGGTTAAACCATTGCCTTGACCACTCGTCCAAGGGGTAAGGATATACAAAAGTAGCACCGTACCTATGTCGGTACCCATTCGAAAACCAAGCCCGCAAACTGTGCAGGAACCGGTCCACACGGAAGACGAACAAATTATTGCCTGGATCAAGGATCCGGGTACCGTAGACCGCGGTTTCCGGGCTCTGCTGGCAAAATACCAGGAGCGCCTGTACTGGCACGTCCGCCGGCTGGTGATCGAGCACGAAGACACCAACGATGTGGTACAGGAATGCCTGGTAAAGGTATATCGGAAAATCGGATCCTTTCGCAAGGATTCGGGGCTGTATACCTGGCTATACCGGATCGCCACCAATGAAGCGCTATCTTTTTTGCGAAAGCAGAAAAGAAAAGCAACGCGCTCGATCGACGACGAGGAATTGCTGCTGGCAGAAAAGTTAAAAGCCGATGCTTACTTCGACGGGGATGCCGCACAGCTACATTTGCAACGGGCGGTCGCACAATTACCCGATAAGCAACGGGCCGTTTTCAATTTGCGATACTTTGAAGAAATGAGTTACCAGGACATGTCGGAGGTCCTGAGTACTTCGACCGGAGCCTTAAAGGCTTCGTATCACCATGCGGTGAAGAAAATTGAAAAATCGATGGTGGCCACTGAGCCCAACTAACTGAAGGAACCATGGATTCAGAAAAAGACACACAAAAAGAACTGGAGCAGTTAGCTCCTAACCTGGCACGGCTCAGGAAGCAGCAACCGGAAGACGGGTTTTCCGTTCATCCGTCCTATTTCCGCGAGCTGGAACAGTCGGTACTCAGCGAAGTACACCGGCAACCAGCAACCAAACGAAGATTTGAGCGGTCAGGTCTGCTTAGCTGGCTGCTCGTCGGGCCCCGGCCGGCAATGGCTCTGGCGACCCTGGCCTTGGTGCTGGCCGCACTCTGGTATTTGTCGGCACCTGCACCGGAGTCCAACTTGTTTGCGGGGTCATCCGAAGTGGATGCCGAAGAATTGCGTGCCTACGTACATGAGAACCTCGATGACTTCAGTCCCGGCTTCATTCTCGAAGTTGCCGAACAGGATATGGCCTTTGAAATGGATCTGTCGCTGGACGACCTCTCGGAAGAGGAAGTCGACCTACTGCTGGACGAATACCTGGAGGAATTAGACCAAGAAACCCTGGAAGACATTTTATAAACGGAGGGAAACACACATCACCATGAAAAAGCTACTATCCATACTTGTCAGTTGTACGCTGCTCGCGTTACCGGCTGCGCAGGCGCAATTGGAGCCCGACCTGCCCCTGACCGACCGCATGAAAGCCATGAAGGTGGCCTTCATTACTGAAAAAATTGGCCTCACTCCGGAGCAGAGTCAGGGTTTCTGGCCAGTGTACGAAGAGTTTCAAAACAAGCAAAGAGACATTCGCCAGGCCAACCGTCCCGGGAAGAATATCAATCAGATGAGCGATGTAGAGCTCGAAAAGTATTTATACCAAAACCTGGAGAACGAAGCACAATTGCTCGAACTCAAACGCACCTACCTGGAGCGTTTTCAGGAAGTCATCACCATTCGACAGATCGCGTTGCTGCAGAGGGCCGAACGGGATTTCAACCGGCAGGTTGTCGAACGCTTACTTGAGCTACGCAAGCGGCGTGGCCGCAATTAGAGATTATGGACGTGATATCAGGTATTTTCACCCCGTCGTAAAATAAATACGCTTCCCATCTGATTTCCGGCTTTAGGACTTACTTTTGCGGCATAAAAGTACGATACGTGCCGCAAAACCTAAGAGCTCACCTGGCGCTCATTGCCGTCGCCTTTATTTACGGTGGAAATTACTCCATTGCCAAGATCGTCATGGACGACGGATACCTGCATCCGTTTGCGTTCATTTTGCTGCGGGGTGCCATCGGCATGTTGCTCTTCTGGTTTTTCCATGCGGTGTTCGTGCGGGAGCGAGTCGAGCGACGTGACCTTCCTCTGCTGGCCCTTTGCGGGTTATTGGGAATCGCCATTAACCAGCTCTTTTTCTTTGCGGGATTGCGTCTCACCACTCCGATTAATGCTTCTTTAATCATGACCACCACTCCAATCCTGGTTTTGGTGGCCTCGGCGATCATGTTGGGGGAGGTGGTTAACGGACGAAAAATTATCGGTATTACGCTGGGAGCCCTGGGGGCCATTTTGCTGATCGCTTACGGAGAGCGGATCCAATTGGCCACCAATGGGTTGATGGGTGACCTGATGATCATTGTGAATGCTTCGGCTTTCGGTATTTACCTGGTTATTTCCAAGCCGCTTACGCGAAAATACCATCCAATCACCATTGTGAAATGGGCCTTCACGTTTGGCTTTCTGGCAATACTACCCTTTGGTTTTCAACCGATTCAGGAAACCAGCTGGGCCAGCTTTCCAACCGAGGTCTGGGCCTCCATCGCCTACGTTCTGGTGGGTACTACCTTTTTTGCCTACCTATTAAATGCGTACGCATTGAAACACGTGAACGCTTCCGTCGTAAGTATCTATATCTACCTGCAACCACTGGTGGCAACCGTCATTGCGCTAAGCATCGGCAAAGACCAGCTCGACCTCGTAAAAGCAGGGTCGGGATTATTAATATTTATCGGCGTATTCCTGGTCAGCAGGAATCCACAGCGTACCCTGACTCCATCTACCCTGTCGCGAACTAAGTGAATGTAACTCTTCTGCATTTTATATTCGCAAATTGCTAATACTTGGCCTGCTAATACAAGGTAGGTTTAGCCAATCCTATTTAAAAAGTTTTCATACAACAATTAACAAATAAATAGAACAGCTAAACTGTTAAAAAACAGCCACTTAAGGTACAAACCGACCACTTACCGAGAAAAAGCGACCGTTTCATAATGAATACATGGCAAAGGCAACACCTGGATTCCCTTTGTCGTACTTTGTGAATATATTGTACTAATACGCGTAAACAGCCGAAGGCTCCCCATGAGTTACGAACAGAGACCATCGATCATCGACCTTATCTTCGAATACGAAAGCACCCTGGAAAGCGATCATCTGACGTTTTTTGCCGAGGAAACCTACTGTCAGCTAATTGATTACTATTTGGACGACCAGCAGGTAGACCGGGCAATGGAAGCAGTGGAACGCGCCCTGACGCACCATCCTTTTTCGGCCGACTTTTACCTGCGTAAGGCCGATTTGCTCATCCACCAGCACGATCACCAGGCTGCGTTAGACACCCTCCACATTGCCGAGAATTTCGCACCGGGGAATTTCGATATTCAACTCATGAAAGCCGAAGCCCTCAGCGACAACGGTCATCACCAGGAAGCCCTTGACCTGTTGGCCGGGCTTGGTTCCTTCGTTTCCGACGAGGAACTCACCGATCTCTACGTGACCCAGGCACATGTCTACGACAACCTGGAATCCTACGAACAAATGTTCTTCGTACTGAAAGCGGCCCTGGAAATGGATCCCGCCCATGAAGGGGCGCTCGAAGGTATGTGGATCTGTGTAGAAGCAACCAAACGGTACAAAGAGAGCATCGAAGTCCACAAGCACGTGATCGACGAGGTACCTTACAGCTACCTGGCCTGGTACAACCTCGGACATGCTTATTCCTATCAGGGGCAGTACGAAGAAGCCATGGAAGCCTTTGAATTTGCTTTCCTGGCTAACGAAGAATTTGAATTTGCTTATCGGGAATTTGCGGATCTGGCTTTCGAATTGAAATACCACAAACGTGCGCTCGATGTATATCAGGAGATTCTGCAGCGCTTCACTCCCGACAGCGACCTGCTGCTGCGCTGCGGCCAGTGTTTCCTGCAACTCGACCTGTACGATCCGGCCATTACCTACTTTCGGGAGTCCCTTAAATTCGATCCAATGAACGACGAGGCTTTCTTCCACCTGGGCGAAAGCTACACCTTCAAAGAGAACTGGACCACGGCTCTTACCTACTACGTGCGAGCCATTGAGATCGAGGAATTGCGTGAAGAATATTTTGCCTCCATGGGTGAGGTGTACTTCCGCCTGGGAGAAGAGGACCGAGCCGAAGAATGCTTTAAAAAAGCGGTGGGCCTTGCCTCTCAGGATAGTCAGTACTGGGTACAGTATGCCTCTTTCCTGATGACGACCGGACGCGAGACCGAAGCTCTCACCTTGCTCGACCGGGCCGAAGAAGAAACGCCCGATGTAGAACTGCAATACGGGCGCATTGCCTGCCTCTTCGCACTGGGCCGGCGTCAGGAAGCCATCTATCGCTTAGGTGAAGCCTTAGCTGAAGACTTCGACAAACACCCTTTGCTGTTCGATTTGATCCCGGAAATTGAGTTGGACCCCGATGTCCTGACCCTGATCCTTACTTATCGTTTGTAGCGGTAACAGATTCCATCTGGCGGGCATAGATAGCAGCACCTACGGTACCGGCATTATTGAGCAGCTTTGCGGGTAAAACAGGAATGGGGAGGTCGATGCAAGCCTCGTATTTATCGAATTTTTTGCTGGTCCCTCCGCTCAGAATGATCACATTGGGTGACAGATAAAGGTATATCTGCTCCAGGTATTCGTTGAAACGTTTGCCCCATTCGCCCCACGAAAGATCCTCCTCCTTGCGGGTCCAATTGGAAGCATACCGTTCGGCGATCATGCCGTGCATTTTGAAATGCCCAAACTCGGTATTCGGTATGAGCTGTCCGTCCATAAACAAGCTCGACCCAAGTCCGGAACCAATGGTAATCAGTACGGTGAGTCCTTTGCGCCCCTTCCCTTCACCAAAGGTCATTTCAGCGATGCCGGCAGCATCGGCATCGTTGAGGATATGTACCGGTTGCCCCACTATGTTGGAGAACACCTCCTGAGCCTGTGTACCAATCCATTCATTATGAATATTGGATGCAGTCATGGTAACCCCCTCGCGAATCACCGCCGGAAATCCCACGCCAATAGGCCCCTCATAATCGTGTTGGCGAACTACTTCGGCAAAGGTTTTGGCTACGGCTTTCACAGTAGCGGGTTGTGGCGTTTGAGCACGAATACGTTCCGTGACGAGCAGTCCTTTCCCAACATCCACCAGAGCGCCTTTAATGCCGGTTCCGCCAATATCTATTCCTAATATATGTTCCTGCATGGGTATTTGCTTAGTTTACGGATTCTCCATTTCGGCGGCCTTCTGCGGAAAATACCGCACAATACGCATAGTCATTTTTACATCTTCCTGTGGCCGATCGCGGGGATTGGTCCTGACGGAGGAGATGCGGTCAATGACGCTCAGCCCGCTGATGACCCGGCCGAATACAGTATAGTTTTGATCGAGCGCCGGAGTGCCGCCCATCTGCAAGTAAATCTCCTTATCATCTTGAGCGTAGCGAAAGTCGTTTCTCGCTTCTACTGATTGGAGCATTTGCTCCGACACCTGACGCCCGTCGACGATATAAAACTGAGACCCCGAGCTACGGCGTTCGGGATTCACAGCGTCTCCGGTACGGGCCGCAGCCAATGCCCCTTTGATATGGACCAGGGTGTCCACAAATTCAGCGGGAATCGTATATCCGGGGCCGCCAGATCCGAGAGGTGCTCCCTGGGCTGCACCACGCGAATTGGGATCACCACCCTGGATCATGAACCCTTTTATAACGCGGTGGAACAACAGCTCATCGTAAAACCCCTCCCGAACCAATTTCAGAAAATTATCACGGTGCAGCGGAGTAGCGTCATAGAGTTCGATCAGCATGGTACCGAATTCGGTCGATAGCTCTACCAGGCACGCATCCGGTCCGATGATTTGTACCTGTTGGTAGCTTTCGCTTACTTTATTTTCACTCTTATAAGCCTTTAGGGTAACCAGGTAGGTACCCGCTTCCGCAAAAAGGTGTTCGGGGTTCGATGCCTGGGAAACAGTGCCGTCACCGAAATCCCATTCGTAATATTCGGCGTTCGAGGAGGCATTATTGAAGGAAACCCTGGCGGGCGCACGCAGGTCCTCCTGGTCGGCCACCGAAAACGTAGCCATCGGTCGGGCACACCCGACCAATACCAGGGCACACAATCCAAAAACGCTTTTTGCAAGGGCTTGCATAGCTTTCATCTTTCCGCTGTCCATCATTATTTTTTTATCACACGCATACTCATTCGCACATTTTGAAAGGGTCGGTCCGCCCGGTCACGGGATTCCTGAGCGATGGCATCAACGACATCCATGCCTTCGATAACCTCTCCAAAAACCGTGTAATCCTGATCCAACTGCGGGGTACCGCCCATTTCTTTGTACAGCTCACGTTGGGCCTCGTTATAGGTAATACCCTTTTGTTGTTCAATGGCATTCAAGTCCTGATCCGTGATCGGTCGACCAGTCACAATATAGAATTGTGAGCCACTCGATCGTTTTTGCGGATTACCATCACGCGCTGCAGCCAGCGCCCCGCGAATATGGGGAGCACCGATTTCGGCATCGACCTTATAACCGGGGCCACCCATACCCAGCCGCTGGCCTGGTGCAGCGGTGCGGGAATCGGGATCGCCACCCTGAATCATAAAGCCGGGAATAACCCGGTGAAACAGAGTACTATCGTAGAAGCCCTCTTCGGCCAGCTTCAGGAAGTTTTCCTGGTGCTTGGGCGTCGAATCGTACAGCATGACTTTTATTGTTCCCAGGCGGGTCTCAATGGCCACCGTAGGTTCTGAAGGCGTATTACAGGCAGTCATTGTGGCTGCCGCCAAAAAAATCCAGAGGATGCGTTTCATTCTTCTTCGGTATTATTTTCCAGACCACCGTTTTCAGCTTCCAGGTCTGTGAAATATTGTATTACGTGTTCTTTCAGCCATTGTTCCTGCTCTTCCACTCCGCGTACACTCACCTTTTTGACTTGCTCCCAGTGGGGCCAACCATCCTGATCACGGCCGGCAAATTCATAAATACCCTCGTAGCTCATCAGCCGGCAGATAGCGATATGCATAAGGTCTTGTTTCTCTTCCTTGGTGAAGGTGTTTTTCCAGCGTCCGAGCTCCTGCACCCCGATCAAAAACAGGATGGCGTTCAGGTCGGGCAGTTTGTCCTTTCCAAAGCGATCTTTGACCAGGTGCCGGACCCGCAACCATTGAAAATCAAATTCCCACGTATTCATACCCTCGTTTTGTGACCGCAAATATACGGTACGCATCAGGAAATCCGGTAATTCCTTTTTTGCCGAAAGGCTACTCCTCCCGAATCAGTGCCGGTACCCGAACGGCCCGTAAAGCAGGAGGTACCGATGCCAGCAATCCTATCCCGATTACCGTCACGGCAACGACCAGTACATCGCCCCAGCGCAGGCTGATCGGGTAGGCACTCACCACGTAAGAACCTGGTATCGATACCAAGTCGAGTTGTTTCTGAGCCAGATATAATAAAACCGCCAGGGTGAGCCCGATTCCCAGACCGAGGGCACTTAACAATACACCTTCCTTCAGGAAAATGTTACGTACGGTGCGGTTGGTCGCCCCCATTGATTTCAGGATTGCAATATCCTTTTTCTTCTCCAGTACAAACATCCAAAGAGACCCCACAAGATTGAAAGCGATGAGTAGCATCATCAGGCTACCGATGGCAAAACCCATCCATTTCTCTAATTGCATCAATTTCATAAAGGCCTCCTCTTGCTGATAGCGGTCCTTTACGTCGAAGTCAGGTCCCAGCTCAGCTTCCAGGGCACGCTTGGCATCGATGATGCGATACCCGTCGGAAACCTTTATTTCTAAAGCGCTTACTTCATCGCTGGTCGCCAGCATCTGACGGGCAAATTCCAAAGAACTGATCACATACTGATTATCAAAATCCTGTTGTACCAGGAAGGACCCCGAGGGCTGTACCGTACGACGGCGGAAGGGTTCACCAAATAAGCCGCCCCCCTCTTTTTTGGCCATATACACATTGATGCCGCGGAAGGGTGAGGTCACATCGACAGCCAGTTTGGTACGCATGCCCATTCCCAGTACGACCAGTTGCTGGTCGCCGTTGGTGAGTTTAAAGCGACCTTCCCGGACAGTAGAGTCAATATTGGTTACCAGGTCGTAATACTCATCAACCCCTTTAAGCAGGCCAAAATCCTGCTTGTCCTCGTATTCGAAAAAGGCGATCTCCTCTAGCGTCTGAGACACAAATTCCACCCCTGGTAAATTGCGGATCCGGTTGAGTTGGGATTCCTCCAGAACAAAGGTCTTACCCGTTTTGGGCGTTACGCGAAGGTCGGGATTGAAATTACCGTACATGGCGCTGATCAGGTCATCAAAGCCATTGAAAACGGAAAGAAGCAGAATCAGGGCTGCCGTACCAACGGACAAGCCAAAGATAGAAATTCCGGATATGATGTTAATCGCATTGGTAGAGCGCTTGGCAAAGAGATAGCGACGCGCAATGCGAAACGAAAGATTCATGGTGCAGGATTTGCCCGTGAAGGTAGTCAATAACCGGCAGTCGAAGTACCAGTAACTGGTTTCACTGCACTAATGGCTTTTGATTCTTTGTCGGTAGATAACGCACGATACACCTGATCTTGTATACGAGGCCGGGTATCGAGTTTATTCAGGCGATGATTCCCCATGGAGGGGAAGGTCCGGTTCGATAAGAAGACGTAGAGGACCCGTTCATCGGGATCGGCCCACACGCAAGTGCCGGTGAAGCCCAAATGCCCGAAGGTATTTTCCGAAGCCATCTCCGAAAGGTTAGCCGGGTATCGCTGATCGAGTTGGGGCATATCGAAACCGATGCCCCGACGGGTACTATGGTTATAGCGATGTGTGAACTTTTGAATGGTTTCGGGTTGGAGGTATTGCCGGCCTCCGTATTTACCATCATCCAAAATCATTTGCATGAGGGCTGCCAGGTCCTTGGCATTCCCAAATAAACCCGCGTGACCGCTTACGCCTCCCATCATGGCTGCCCCCATATCGTGAACGTATCCCTGCAGGCGACGGTACCGGTAGTATTGATCCTCCTCGGTGGGTACTACCCGGTCGACCTTGCCCTTCTGCCAGGGGTTAAAGGTCAGGCTTTCCAATCCCATGGGCCGGTAAAATTCCCGCGACACAAAATCGTCCAGATCCTGACCGGTACGCTCTTTGACCAACCGGGCAATCAGGTAGAATCCCAGATCACTGTAACGATAGTTTTTATTTTTCCGCAGGTCCGATTCTATGATCTCCGCCCAAATAGTATCCACGTAATCATCCCGCATATACAAACCCGGGGACACGGGAATACTGTAACCAGGTTCTTCCTGAGTACGATAATAGCGTGGATCCGGTTGTGGATGACCGCGGTCTGGCGTCAATGTCCGTTTGTAGAAGGGTATCCAGGATTTCAAACCTGCCTGGTGAGCCATAATATCCCCAATGACCAGGCTGGCTTTATTGGTGGCTCGCAACTCACGAAGGTATGTACTGATGGGCTGGTCCACATCGATCAGTCCTTTATCTTGCAGGCGCATCATAGCCAGTGTTGAAGCGGCGACCTTGGTAATGGAAGCCATATCGAATTGATCGTTCACTTCAGTGGGAACCCGACGGGTGTAGGTATGATGGCCGTAGGCTTTATGCCAGACGATCTGACGATCACGGGCCACCAGAACTACCCCACCCGGGGTTGCGTGCTTGCGTATCGCCTCGTCCATGTATTTATCGATGAGTACCAGGGAGTCCCGGTTCAGACCTGCCTCTTCGGGGATTCCGTACCCCATGCGGTAGAGTGGTCGCGTGTACACCCCCTGGTTGTACCGACTGAGGGGCGAAGCCGTCACCGGCAGTCGTCCACGCAATCCAAAAACTCCAAACAAACTCTGGGCGGCCAAGTCCTGAATAGCCTCTTCCTCGGCGTAGGCTACCAGCACATGGTCGAAGCTATCAAAATGCTTCAGGCTGTAAGGGTTCCCGAAAATTGTGAGTACCACCGTTGTTTGCTCGTTGAGCTTTTTAAGGAAAGCAAGGGTCGAAGGATCCAACCCGAAGTTGTAGCGAGCGTACTGACTCATATCGTGGAGACTGACCACTACCACCTCCCGGCGTCCCAATAGCCGCAGCAAGCGCTCGCTATCGGCCTCGGAAATGTCTTTAGACGAATGCAGGGCCATCATTTTTTTGTAATCACCCAGTCGTTTTTGGAAGACCGTTGGTGAGGAGGCACCGATGCTCAACGAAGCCATATTCAGGGTATCAAGGTTCTGGAAAGGCACCATTTGCTGACCGTTGCGAACCAGTGTAAGGGATGCGCGAATCAAGCGCCGGCGGAGTACCTCTGCCTCGGGCCGGTTGATATCCTTGCGCACATTTTCTTCACCAAGGGGCTCGTACCTGGTCAGCCCCAATTGGTATTTAGTACGCAATACCCGTCGTACACTAGCATCAACCTGCTCCTGACTCAACCGGCCATCGGCCAGGTAGGCTTTGATCTCGCGAATGGCCGCTCCGATATCCTCCGGCAGGGTTAGAATATCGTTCCCCGCAACGAGGGCTTCTGCTTCCACCTCACCGGCTTCGAAGTGCTTGGTCACGCCCTTCATTTCCAGTGCATCGGTAAAGAGCAGTCCGTCGTAACCCATATCCTCCCTAAGCAAACCCGTTACGGTTGGCCGGGAAAGGGTAGTGGGACGGTTCTTTCGGTCATCGAGGGCCGGCACATTGAGGTGGGCAATCATCATACTCCCGACATTCTGATCAGCCAGGACTTTAAACGGATAAAGCTCGAGGCTATCCAGGCGCGAGCGGGAATGATTGATAACGGGCAGGTCGAGATGGGAATCGACATCGGTGTCCCCGTGCCCGGGAAAATGCTTAGCGCATCCCAGCAAGCCGTGGTCCTGCATACCCTTCATATACATGTAGCTTTTCACGGCTACATTGAAGCGGTCTTCGCCAAAGGAGCGAAAATTGATGACGGGATTATTGGGATTATTATTGACATCGACGACGGGAGCAAAATTAACGGTCACGCCGGTACGACGAAACTGGTAGGCGATCTCTTTCCCCATCTCGTATATCAGGTCATTATCTTGTATTGCGCCCAGCATCAACTGGTAGGGAAAACTGATGGTCGATTCTTTCATACGCATGCCTAATCCCCACTCCCCATCGATAGCAATCATCAGCGGAATGTCGGGACTCAACGCCTGGTATTGATTGACCAGTTCCACTTGTTTTTCGGGGGTGCCCTGAAAAAAACAGAGGCCGCCCACTTTGTATTTTTTGATCTGCTGTTCGACGGAGCGAATGTGATCAGCTCCCAGGTCGGAATGCGCGCGGATCATAAACAATTGGCCCAGCCGCTCTTCGGGGGTGAGCGATTGGAATACGGAATCCACCCAGGCCTCGGAAGGGTCGGTAACTCCGAAGGGATCGGATTGAGCGGACAGGGGTAGCCAGGCTATCCACAATAAGAGCATCATCCAAATCGTAGGTCGTTTATTCATCGTTCAGTGCATTTTCGATATGGGCGATATGGTGTCGCCCATGCCAGACATAACTTCCCAGCGTTTCGTCCAAAACGAAGGTCCGCTGGTGTTCGGGGTGAAAATAGGTTCGTTGCCAGTCGCTTTCTGACATATGCTGCAAACATCGTACCCAACGTGCGTGAACACTTTTAAACATGTTCAGGGAATCATCGATGGGACCATTGCGACCATCCGGTAACTCGGCCCAGGCTTTCTCGGGATACGGCAATATACTGGGATTATCCAGGGTAAGGCTCATTTTGAACCGGGAATACGCGTGGAGGTGACTATCCGGTAAATGGTGAACCACCTGCCGAACCGTCCAACCGCCGGGGCGATAAGCCCGGTTCAGATCCGCTTCTGGTAAAGTACGCACCAATCGCTCCAGGTCGAAAGGCTGGGCCGCCAGATCATCGATCCATATGGCTCGTTGATCCGCCGTTATGGCAGCGGGAGCTTCGTACAGTCCGATCGGAAAACGCAGTTTATCGCTCATCAATTCATTTTTTGTTGGATCTCGGGATCGAGCTGTTGTGCCCGGGCCAGTGCTTGTTGCGCACCGGCAGTATCACCGGCGTATTCCCGCGCCTGAGCCAGGTTAAACCAGGCGGTGGCGTTATCGGGTTGTTGCTGCACGGCTTGCTCAAAGTAGGCGGAAGCTTGCTGGTGTTGTCCTCCCACTCCGTGAGCGACACCGAGCAAACGCAGCACCTCGTAATCGTCGGGCTGCAACCGCAAGGCCTCCTTGAGGTATTGAATTGCCCTATTGAGATCCCCCCGTTGCTCGCCGTAATACTGACCGGCCTGGCGATAGGTAATCCCCAGGTTGCGTCGGGCTTCGGTGTAACCGGGATCCAATTGCAGGGCTTTCTGGTAGCTGTCGATGGATGCCTCGTACTGGTTCAGGTAGTTGTACGCATTTCCGAGCAGTAGATAGGCATTTTTGTACAGCGGGTGAATATCGATAGCCTGCTGCAGGTGTCCGACTGCCTCTTCCCGCATGGTGCGCTGGCGGGCAGGATCGGGCTCTTCGGCTGATTGGGCCAGCAACTCCCCTCCTACTGCGTTCCGCAGTTTGGCGGAGCGTTTCGACACTTCGACGTCGGTTGTAAACAGGGTATAATTACTTTCCCAGGCGGGATTACGAAGGACTGTTTTGTAAGAAAACAAAATTCCCGCAATAGCGACGATTGCCAAAGGTGTTTTAACCGACGCCCAGCTGACCTTTTTCGTTTTTTGCGAAAGCAAGGGTCCCAGACGGAACAGGCCAACACCGACGGCAAGGGCCCAGCCAACGGAGGGCATAAATAACAGGCGTTCCGCCATATTCGTGCCGATGGGGAACAGCAGGTTTGACACCGGCAAAAAGGTGATCAGAAAGAAAGCAACCCCAAAGGCCAGGTGATCGCGTTTCAGTACGCCCCAGACTGCGTAGGCAATCAGAGCCAGATATAGCAATGCGCTGATCAGTACCAGCGGATCACCCCAGGTGTGAAGGGCGATGTGGCGCGGATAATAATCGTGCGTTAGTACAACGGGTGCAAAGAGTAGTTGCAGATAACGCATCCAGGTATAGAGGATGGTCGGTAGCTTTTCAGCAAAAGTGAGTACTTCGTAGCTGCCGTTATTCCAGCGCAGGAAGGGGTTGTTCATCAATTCCTGTACGGGACCCGAACCGGTATCGGGCAAAATGGCTGACCGGATTAACAAAAATACCACCCCGGCGGCTGCATACGGCAAGGCGGGCAGCCACAGATCCCGAATGCGACGCTCCGTGAACACATACCAGATCAGGGGCAGGATACCAATAAACGTAAATGCATTTTCCTTGGATAGCATACCCAGAAAGAGGATCAGGGCTCCGGCCAGATGATACAACCACTTGCCGGTTCTGAGTCCGCGCAAGGAGAACCACCAGGCGCCAAGTCCTGCCAGGAGGGCCATAATCTCATCCCGCCCCTTGATGTTTGCCACTGCTTCAGTATGGATAGGATGCGTGAGAAACAGCATGGTTACCAGCAGGGGAATGAGGGCACGGTACCATTTTTTGGCGGAAGCCAGGGAAGACCGCAACACCCAAAATAATAAAACCACACAACCGCCGTAAAGCAGTATATTGATCAAATGACTGGCAAACGGCGATTGTCCCCAAAGGCCTTGCTCGAGGGCAAAAGTAGCTACCGAAAGCGGACGATAACGTCCGCCAGTTACAAGACGGGCTTTATTTTTATCCTGAAAAAAGCCGAAAAAAGTATCGTTTTGGAAAATCCCGGGAAGCCCCCGAAATCCCTGCTGTGTAAAAGTATTCTCCGTAATGACAATGGCATCGTCCTGCACGTAACCGTGGCCGAGAGTGTTGGCGTACAGAAGGGTTCCCAGCAGCCCGAGGAGGAGGGCATGCCAGACCGGGCGTTGCAGCCAGGCGGGCAAAGAAGACTTGGCAGAAGTGGTTTTACGCTTTTTGGTCGCCATTCGAGGGAATAGTTTGTACGTCCTTGGGCCTGAAAATATTGAAATTCGGGCGTCTGCGGAATAATAGTCCGAACTAAATGCAGCACCACCCCAAATTATTTGTGTAAACGGGGTATTTGAAAGAATTCAGTATTCCGTACCTTTGACCACATTCGTGTCCGGGAAGTAATCTTTCCCGGGACTCCTGCATAATCCCACCTGGTGAATCTATCCAACATAAATAATTGACTACGAACCCTTTTTAGAACGAATAACAATTAACAAACCACAAATTTTTCGTATGAGAAAAATACTTACTATGGTTTTAGCCTTCCTAGCTATGGGCCTGTCATTACAGGCTCAGAGCATGGAGGATGCGTTAAAACCTGTCACCCGCACTTACGCCTTTACGAATGCGACCATTATTCCACAGCCTGGACAACAGGTGACGGGGGCTACGATCGTAGTAAAAGATGGCCTTATTCAGGCAATGGGTACGAATGTGTCGGTTCCTGCCAATGCCAAGGTGGTAGACGCCGATTCCATGTTTATCTACGCTGGGTTTATCGACGGCTTGTCGAATGCCGGTGTTCCGCGCCCGGAGCGGGAGCAGAACGGCCCCAGCCGCGGTCGACGTCCCGATGGGGTTAACCCTGGTGATCCTCCCCGCGAGTTGGCCGGTGTGACTCCCGAAAAGCAGGTTCGGGGAGAACTCAAACACGACGAGAAGTCTGTTGAAGATCTGCGAGAGCTGGGCTTTACGGCAGCTCACGTAGTACCGCGCGGGCGTATGCTTCCCGGTAAAGGATCTATCATTTTACTGGCCGGCGAAAGCGGAGAGGACATGCTCCTGGCGGAGGGTGTTTCCCAGTTTGTACAATTCAGTAGTGCACCCGGGGTTTTTCCAGCTACAGTTATCGGTGTGATGGCCAAATTCACGGAGCTCTACAAGCAAGCGGAGCAAATGCAGATGCATATGGAGGCTTACGCCAAAAATCCCAAAGGGATGGATCGCCCGGAGCGGAACGAAGCACTGGAGGCACTGGTTCCCGTGGTGAATGGTGAACTGCCCGTTTTCTTCATGGCACCGGATGTAAAATCCATCTACCGGGTCATGCGTATGCAGGATGACCTCGGTTTCGACGTTGTGATGACGGGCGTTAAAGAGGCCTGGCACGTGGTCGACGAGCTGGATGGTAAAAACATCCCGGTTATCGTGAGCCTGGAGTTACCCGATCCCCCCAAAGAGAAGAAGAAAAAAGAGGGCGAAGAAGAAGCAATGGATGAAGAGATGAAGATGCTGCAACAGCGAGCCAGCGAGCGCATGACCGAATTCGAGTCACAGGCAGCAACGCTGGCCAAGGCTGGTATTGCGTTTGGCTTCAGCACCATGGAAGCTTCCGCCAAGGATATTCGCGAGAATCTGCGCCGAATGATCAAAAACGGTCTTACCGAAGAACAGGCGCTGGCCTCACTGACTACGAATCCCGCCAATATGCTGGGCTTGAGCAATAGCATGGGTACCCTGGAAGAGGGTAAGATGGGCAACCTGGTGGTAACCGATGGCAATTATTTCGAAGAGGGATCCAATGTCCGTTTTGTAATGGCCGATGGTCACCTGTTTGAATACGAAGCTAAGAAAGCAGCTGCCAAAGGAGACCCTAATGCTTCCGCAAAAATAGGTGGCAGTTGGGCATATTCGGTAAATGTTCCCGGCCAGACAGCCGAAGGAACCCTTAAACTTACCCAGGAAGACGGAGAGATCACCGGAGAGATCTCCAATTCTCAATCGCCGGAAACAACGGACATTGAAGATGCCGTACTCGAGGGAAACAAACTGACTTTTCTGGCTCCGATCGCTATGGGTGGCCAGTCGATCACCCTGGAATTCTCTATCGTTATCAATGGGGATGAAATGGAGGGGACCGTCAGTGTCGGTGAGTTTGGCACGTTCGACGTAGAAGGATACCGGGAAGGAACCCCCGAATAATTCGAATCAAAAAAAGAAGATCATATTATGAAATATAGCATTTTATTTGCACTGCTGTTGTTTTTTGGCGTAAGCCTGCAGGCTCAGACCCAGACCGGCAGCATGCTCATTAAAAACGGTACCGTTCATACGGTAACCAACGGAACCTTAGAAAACACTGATATACTTGTTGTCGACGGAAAGATCCAGGAAATTGGTTCGAATCTTCGTGCTCCCCGGGGAGCGGAGGAGATCGATGCGACCGGCATGCACGTAATGCCGGGGATTATCGATGCGCACTCGCATATTGCCATTGATGCTGTAAACGAGGCAACCAACCCCGTAACAGCTGAGGTATGGGTGGGCGATGCCCTTGATCCACTCGACGTATCTATTTACCGGGCCCTGGCCGGCGGCGTTACGGCCAGCCACTCCATGCACGGATCGGCGAATGCGATTGGCGGGGAGTGCGAAACCATCAAACACCGCTACGGCACCTACAATCCTAACGACTTGCGTATGGTAGGTGCACCGCGAACTATCAAGTTTGCCCTGGGTGAAAACCCAATGCGTGTCCACGGTGAAGGCCGCGGTATCCAGCCCGCCACCCGGATGGGTGTGGAGCAGGTGATACGCCGGGCTTTTGCGGAAGCAAAAATGTACCTGGAAGCCAAGCAGAAGTACGAGACTGCTCGCCAGAACGGCGATAATACCGTAATGCCACCTACCTATAATAAGCGTATGGAGACGCTGTCGGCTATCCTGGAAGGTGACATCATTATTCACTGTCACTCTTACCGTGCCGATGAGATTTATATGTTGATGCAGGTTTGCAAGGACTTCGGTGTGGAAAAACTGTGTTTCCAGCACACCAACGAAGGATTTAAGGTAGCGCCCGAGCTGGCCGAGTTTGGTGCTGGTGCTTCCGTATTTGCCGACTGGTGGGCCTATAAGTTTGAAGTGTACTATTCCACGGCGTACAACGCTGCTATCCTGACGGAAAATGGTGTGACCACCTCGATCAACTCCGACTCCGGAGAGCTGATTCGTCACCTGTACCACGAAGCAGCAAAAACGCAGCGCTATGGAGGCCTGACCGACGAGCAAGCATTGGCTCTGATCACTATTAACCCTGCCAAGCAGCTGGGCATCGACGATCGCGTAGGATCACTGGAAGAGGGTAAGGATGCCGATATCGCCATTTTCAACGCAGACCCATTGTCGATCTATGCCATTCCCATGAAAACCATTGTGGATGGTGTGGTTTATTTCGACCGGGAAGAAGACCCTGCTGACATGCGACTAGACGTAAACCCAGAGGAAGTAATGCCTGCTTTTTTCCAGGATATCCAGGATCACAAACATGAGAACTGCATGCAGGATACGTACATGACCTTCGAGGAGCTGTTCCGTGGGTAATTCATTAATCAAGGAAAAACAACATATATGATACGTTCTATAATAGCCCTGTTTGGCTGCCTCTTTTTGACGGTGGGTCTGAGCGCCCAGGTTGAGAAGGCCCAGAAGGGAACTTTTGCACTTACCAATGCCACCATTGTGACGGTTACTAATGGTACGATCGAAGGTGGAACCCTCGTGATCCGGGACGGTCAAATTGCCGCATTGGGTAGTAACGTGACAGTACCCAGCGATGCAACGACGATCGATTGTACGGATCACTTTATTTATCCCGGCATGATCGACGGAGGTACGACGCTTGGATTATCGGAGGTTGGGTCCGTTTCATTGACCAATGATGCGAATGAGTTGGGTGAATTTACACCACACATGCAAGCATTAACGGCTGTAAACCCCAACTCGGTAGCTATTCCCGTTACGCGTGTGAATGGTGTAACATCAGTGATTACCGTACCAACCGGAGGTTTATTCCCGGGTACGGCAGCGTTGATCAATCTGGTAGGATACACCCCCGACCAGATGTACGCTGGATTTCAGGGTGTGGTAATGAATTTCCCCAATTCCGGCAAACGCGGATGGTGGGATCGTCGCTCTGAAGATGAGATCAAAAAGGCCTACGAGAAGAATTTGAAGGAGATCAACGATATCTGGGCTCAGGTAGAGTTATTTATGAAGGTAAAAGAAGGTGACGATGCACCTTACCGCCCCGAGATGGAAGCTATGATTCCGGTGATGGAAGGCGATGCGGCGCTGATGATCGATGTAGATAAAGCAGCCGACATCAAAGCGGCCATTAAATGGGTGAAGGAACGCGAGATCCCCAACCCCATCTTTACGGGCGTTGCGGAAGGCTGGCGTGTAGCTGAAGAGTTGGCTGAGGCTGGTATCCCGGTAATCACCGGGCCGGTACTGAGTACCCCGACGCGACCGTCGGATCGTTACGACCGTCCTTACGCCAACGCGGGTATGATGCACGAAGCGGGTGTCAAAGTAGCCATCCGGACGAACGAAGCGGAGAATGTTCGCAACTTACCGTTTAATGCTGGTTTTGCTGCCACCTATGGCATGGGCAAGGAAGAGGCGTTGAAAGCGGTGACGATCAACCCTGCGCAGATCTTTGGCGTGGCTGACAAGCTAGGTTCTTTAGAAGTTGGCAAGACGGCTAATTTATTTGTCAGTACGGGTGACCCCTTCGAGATGAAGTCAGATATTGTATACCTGTTCATTGACGGGTATCAGGTACCGATCGACAGTCGTCACATTCAATTGTACGAGGAATTCCTGGACCGCAGTCCGGGAGTACGGAAATAAATACGGATAGGACGAAAGTCCTATGATTCTGAGCCTGGCCTTGTAATGGGGTTGGGCTCTTTTTATTTCGCGATGGCATCGGGGATGCCATCCCCGATGCCATCGCAAAGTTTTCCACATTTTTATCCACAATTGGTCATCTGTCTGACTTTTCGTAGTTGCCTTTCTGCCTCAAAACCTTCTATTTACTACGAAATTTTACCCATGTTCGTACTACCTCATCTTCGTGAAAAATTATTTCACGCAACGCTCGAAGAAAATTTTGTCTTCCATATTTACAATAGAAGCAACAATAGCGAGGTGATTTTCCCTAATAATGCTAATTGCCTTTATTTCATGTCTAAGCTCGATTACTATTTAGGAGGCTTTTTGGACCTGTATGCATATTGCTTACTCCCAAATCATTTTCACCTATTGGTGCAAATCAAAAGCAAAGAAGAAATACTAATCAACCTGAAATCTAAAAAGCGTCATGACATTACGCTTTCAAAAAAAGAAAAAGACTTTTTATCTGATCCGCATTCCGATAACATCCCTTTACTCATCTCCAGCCAATTCCGGCGCTTCTTCATCGCTTACTCCCAAATGTTCAATAAAATGTACGGGCGCCACGGATCCGTTTTTCAAAAGCCCTTCAAACGACTTCTCGTCGTTAATCCGGAATACATGAATTACCTCCTGTACTACATCCACACCAACCCGCAAAAGCACGACCTAGTCGATGACTTTCGGGAATGGGCCTGGAACTCCTACCATGCCTACGAAGGATATACTCAACCCTGGCTAAACACCTACGAACCTACCTCCTGGTTCGAAAATCGAGAAGCCCTGCTGGCCTATCACCAACAGGGCCCCTATGGCGTAAAACCTATCCCTGAATCCTGGCTGGAAGGAGACTCTAGCCAATCACCGATTTCAGATATTCCTGTACTTGACTAGTTTCACTCAGTCCTGCACCCTTGCGTGCAGCTTTATACCGGCCTTTACCAAATTTCTTGCCGTTAAATTCAATCTGATCTCGAAGTTCCGACTGCTTTTCTTCAGGTAATTTGAGAAAGTCTGAACAAGTTGCCGAACAGCAATCGTCATATTTTTCAGCACACTCATCGCACTGGATGAACAGAATATGACAGGCATCATTAGCGCAATCCTTATGGGCATCACATGGCTTACCACACTGATGGCATTCCGAAATGATCTCTTCACTGATGCGTTCGCCCAGACGCTCGTCGAATACGAAGTTTTTTCCGCGAAAGCGGATGGGTAAACCCTGTTCCTTACACTGGCGGGCATACTCGATGATCCCTCCGTCGATCATATATACTTTTTCAAAGCCCTTGTGCAGGTAGTAGGCACTAGCCTTCTCACACCGGATACCACCGGTACAGTACATGATCAACGGCTTATCCTTCTTCGATTCCAGCATTTCCTCAACAATCGGGAGAGCCTCCCGGAAGGTCTCTACATCCGGGCAGATGGCGCCTTCAAAATGACCGACCTCACTCTCGTAGTGATTGCGCATATCGATGACCACCGTTTCGGGATTGTCCATCAGTTCATTAACCTCCCGGGCACTGAGGTGCTGCCCGCGTTTGGTCACATCGAAGGTGGCATCATCCAGACCATCGGCCACGATTTTCTCGCGTACCTTGATCTTGAGTTTGTAAAAAGACTTTCCGTCGTCATCAATGGCAATATTGAACCGAATACCCTCCGTCCAGGGAAAGGTCGTTTCCAGGTATTCACGAAGATTATTCAAATGGGCAGTCGGGATGGATATCTGCCCGTTAATGCCTTCTTTAGCTACGTAGATGCGACCACATACGCCCAATTCATCCAGACCGGCGAATAATTGATTCCGAAACTGGCGCGGGTTTTCCAAATTGTGGTAACGGTAAAAAGAAAGCGTCGTGCGATCTTCATCAGATTCGAGCATACGACGCTTGAGCTCCTCGCTATTTACGAGGTTGTACAAACGTTTGCGTTTCATAAGCTGATTGGTACGCGTTAACAAATGCCACCAATATGGTGGTTGAGCAAGTTGCAGGCTTGCCGCCCGTACGGACAGAAAACTGCTATACCAACAACGAAGTGGTTTGGTGTCCCAACCCCCTTCATTGAACTGGCAAATATACACGCATTTTTTGCCTTTACGCAAGTTCCTTCATGACCAGGCTATGCACTCCATCCAACTTATCGCCTATACGGTCAGGAATAGTCGCCATATGAAAAAAACAGAAATTACTTTGATTTTAATATTTTAATAGGTAGCTTGTATTCAGCAATTTACAGCATCTCTCCACACTTTCTTCCCGTGATCATACGTCGCTGACTCTCCCGTGAACCTGTCCAGTACAGATAGGAAACTAAGTTACTTACTTCTCTCTAAACGTGCTACAATATGAATCGCCGGGTACAACTATTTGACTCCTTTACCGGCCTCACTCCCCCCGAACGAGCCGCTGTGGTACAGCTTATAAGCCAAACCAGCGACTCCACGAATGGAGAAGAAATTGCAGAGGCCCTCGATTATGCGCTGAAGAACCGCCCCTCCTTCGGTGGCTACATCTTTACCCTGTGGGAAAACGACCAGGTCATCTCCTGTGTGGTGGTCAATCAAACGGGTATGGGGCCCTATAATCCAGGCTACGTGCTGGTATATGCCGTGCTTCATCCTGATTACCTCGAGGAAGAAGACCTACTGCAGGACTTGGTCCAACGTGCCGTGCGCCACGCCAAAGGCGAAATCGCCATGCACCTGCGTCCCAACAATCCGGGAATCGATCTCTTCAAGCGCCTCGGTTTTACCGAAAAATACGTGGAGCTGCGCCTAAACCCCAAAGTCCGTGCAGCAGCGGGATAGTCGTATGTTAGATTCCTGAGTTCTGGGCTTAAAAAAGACGCGATGCATCACGTCTTTACAGGTGCCATGCCCGTGAACCGTTAACCGTGAACCTTCTAGTATGCAGGCAATTCGCGACCATTTAGCAACTGACCCCGTTCTTCGACCACTGTTAGATAAGTACAAACTGCCCGACCGGTCCGGTCCGGCTGAAAAGGCCTACCCCGCCCTTGTCCGTTCCATCATCTTCCAGCAACTATCCGTAAAGGCGGCCGGTACCATTTACGGCCGCTTCCTCGACCTTTTCCCCTCCGATCACCCCGATCCGGATCATTTGTTAACCCTGTCTATAGAAGACCTGCGCAGCGCCGGGCTTTCCCGCCAAAAAGCCCGCTACGTACAAAATGTAGCCCGCTTTTTTCTGGAAGAGAATTTGCTTCATGAAACCTGGAAAAACCACCCGCCCAAGGCAATTATCGACCACCTCACCCAAATCAAGGGCGTAGGCGAGTGGACAGTCCAGATGTTATTGATCGGAGCACTTCGCCATCCGGATATTTTTCCTGTGAAAGACCAGGGAATACGGGTTGGGATGTCCCAATTGTATCAACTTCCCAAGCTTCCCCCTAAGAAACTGGATGCTCGATTACTGACTATCTCGGAGGCCTGGCGCCCCTATCGATCCTTCGCTTGCTTTTATATTTGGCAGTGGAAAGACAATCCTCCGGTCTAGCCTTTTCATCTTGGCCTTCCGGCAAAAAGCGACTTCTCGGCACTCAACTCTTGAAAACGGATTTTTCTGGTCCCCGGTAATGGATTGACCACCTCAATTGCATTTCGTAAGCGGTATATTCGTATTTTTATGAGTCATTGCCCCACCATTGAATACACGAGCGACTATGACACAGGAACGAATCATTGGCGAGTACTCCGGCCCCGAACCAGGGCCTCTGCTCGTATGTTTTGGTGGCATGCACGGTAACGAAACTGCTGGCATCGAAGCTCTCTCTATCCTGTTCGAGCTCATTAAAAATGAACCTAACCTCAATCCCGATTTTCGCTTTTTCGGACACATGATCGGCATTAGGGGCAACCTGCAGGCCATTAAAGCCGGCCGACGTTATGTTCAGAAGGACCTCAACCGGCAATGGACTCAAGACAATGTAAACCGCATCTTGTCTACTCCCCGCCATCTATTAGAAGCCGAAGACCTCGAGATCGCCGACATTCTCCATTTGATCAACCAACGAGTCGATGCTATTCAACCGGAACGGGTTATCTTTCTCGATCTCCACACCACCACCGCCTACGGCGGCATCTTTTCCGTTGCCACTGATGACCCGGAGAGCATTCGTCTGGGAGTCGAAATGCATGCCCCCGTCATCAAAGGATTGTTGAAAGGAATCTCCGGGACCACCCTCCATTTCTTCTCCAGGGAGCATTTCCATCCCGATACAATAGCTATTACCTTCGAATCAGGTCAGCACCAAGAACACCTGTCGGTAAACCGGGCTATTGCCGCGACAATCAACTGCATGCGGTCGGCCGGCCTGGTCCTGGCCGAAGACGTAGAAAATCGCCACGATAAATTGTTGATCGATTACTCCGACGGCCTTCCCAAAGTCGCCGAGTTTATCATGCGGCATACCATAGAACCGGACGACAATTTTGTGATGCGGCCGGGCTACAAAAACTTCCAGGAAGTACGAAAAGGGGAAATTCTCGCACAGGACCGCTCGGGGCCCATACGGGCCATCTGCGACGGACGCATATTGATGCCCCTTTACCAGGAGCAGGGAGACGACGGCTTCTTTTTGATAAGAGCCGTCTCAGCTGCGAAAGCAGTCATGAGGTCGTAGTCAGGATTATCGAGAGGAAGGCATCCAGTGATATACATCCCCTTTAATCATTCTCAACAGCCTCCACAAACTGCATATCGTAAAGTTGGCGATAATGACCATCTTCTTTACGCAAGAGTTCTTCGTGGGAACCGATCTCCTGCACTTCACCGTGGTGCAAAACCATAATCTTATCGGCGTGCTGGATGGTCGACAAGCGGTGGGCAATAATGATTGATGTGCGTTTGGTGATGAGTTTTTCGATAGCGTACTGGATGACCGATTCGGTCTCTGGATCCACCGAGGAAGTCGCTTCGTCGAGGACCAGAATATCGGGATTAAACACTAATGCCCGCACAAAAGAAATCAACTGCCGCTGCCCCATCGACAGCGTCGCTCCTCGTTCCATCACCTTATAATCGTACCCTCCGGGGAGCTTTTCAATGAATTCGTGTGCACCAATCATCTTGGCTGCTTCTATAACCTCCTCCCGGCTGATTTCCGAGTCTCGTAGTGTGATATTCTCCAAAACCGAACCCCCGAATAAAAAGACATCCTGCAACACAATCGCAATGCGACGCCGGTAGGAAAACAACTCATAGTCACGTATATCCTCACCGTCAATATGGATAGCACCTTTCTGAATCTCGTAAAAGCGATTCAGGATATTGATAATAGTCGTTTTCCCCGACCCCGTACTACCGACAATGGCCATCGTTTCCCCGGGATTCACCCGGAAGGAAATATCCTTTAAGACCCAGTCACGCGCCGAATACGCGAACCAAACTTGGTCGAAGGAAATATCACCTTCGAGCTTTTCCGGCTTTTGGGTGCCGACATTATCGATCTTATCGGTACGGTCCAATACACCAAATACACGGTCGGCTGCTACCAAACCCATCTGCAGCGTATTGAACTTATCCGCCAGCATCCGCATCGGACGGAACAGCATATTCAGGTAAATCGGGAAAGCAACAAGGGCACCCAGGGTCACATCATCGGCAATCACACCCCGTGCACCCCACCATACCATTAAGCCCAGCGAAGCTGCCGCAATTATATCCACTACCGGAAAGAAAACGGCGTAATACAGAATGGAATTCAGGTTAGCCTGGGTGTATTCCCGGTTAATCGTCCGGAAACGCTGTGCTTCTTCTTCTTCCGAATTAAAGACCTGTACGATACGCATGCCTGAAATACGCTCTTGTAAAAAAGCATTCATCCGCTGTATCTGGGTCCGCACCGTTTGGTATGCTTTCTTTACCTTTTCCTTGAAAATGTAGGTGGCAATCAGCAGGAATGGCATGGTGATCAGGCAGATCAGGGTCAGTTTCCAACTCGTGTAGAACATAATCCCCAAAACAGCAAACAGCGTTAACAAGTCGGCCACAATAGTGATCACTCCCTGGGAAAAAACAGTATTGATAGTTTCAATATCGTTGATCGTTCGGGTGGTGGACGTACCAATGGCCGTGCGGTCGAAGTACTTTAGCTTCAGGCTGCTGATCTGTTTAAAGACATTAACCCGAAGATCACGGATCACGGATTGCCCCAATAAATTGGTGGTGAAAATGAAAAAGTACTGCAGAATGGCATGTACAAATAGTACGCCCACAAAAACCAGCGCCATGCGGGTCAGGCCCGGAATATCGTACTTGAAGATGTAGTCATCCACCATTACCTTCACAAGGTAGGGACGCAGTGTTGCCAACGGAGCCAGTACAATAGCCAATACGGCCGCGCCAATAAAGATGGTACGGTAGGGCTTAGCCAGTGACAACACGCGGCCAAGCAGTTGGTAGTCAAACCGTTTATTAGGTGTAGCCAATATGAGGACCTTTGTAGGTGATCAAAGAAAGCAAAGCGCTATCGAAGATAGGCGATTCAAATGACTTAAAGGGAACAGCGCGCAGCCCGAATAGGTTTAGCGGAAACTTCAGGCTTTACATATCACCTTCATCAGCAAAACTGTAATAACTTGAATTCGTAACAATCAAATGATCCAGAACGGCTATATCCAGGTGTTTACCCGCCTGAATTAACTTGGCCGTGAGTTGCCGGTCAGCCGTACTTGGCGCCAGATTTCCGGAAGGATGGTTGTGCCCCAGAATCAGTGAACTGGCTTGATATTCCAATGCCTTACGGAAAACAATCTTGGCGTCAACCACCGTTCCTGAGACACCACCCGTGCTTATACATTCCCGCCCGATAACCCGGTTAGCCCGATTGAGTAGCAATATCCAAAACGCTTCGTGGGGCAAATCTTCCAAATTGATCGAAAGGAGTTGGTATGCATCCTGACTACTCCGGATCTGGGGTTTTGTGGTCAAGTCCACTGCTTTGCGGCGGCGCGCCAATTCCAGTGCGGCAAGGATGGTAATACTTTTGGCCTGACCTACCCCCGGAAACTTTTGCAGCCGCTGTACACTGGCCCGCCCCAGGGCGTCCAAATCGTTGTTCATGCCATTAAGGATACGCCGGCCCAAATCAACCGCCGATTCGTGTCGGTTCCCCGAGCCGAGGAGAATAGCTAACAATTCAGCATCGGAAAGGTGCTGCCGCCCGCTCCTAATCCATTTCTCCCTGGGCCTGTCTTCCACAGCCCAGGATTTAATAGTAAGGGAATCCTTCGGATAATCCATTCGTTGTGTTTTAAAGGTGACATAATGGATTCCGAGATAAGCAACGGGAGTGCCAAGAATCCCTAAATTACTCCTTTCTTTGCTCCCACGAAACCGTAGCTATGCCAAAAAATGGACTTAGGCCTTCCGAACGACTAAAAAGTCGGCGATTAATCCAGGCGCTCTTTAAGCAAGGGCATTCGTTTAGCAAATACCCAATCCGCCTGGTCTACCTGCCGGTAACGGAGCCTACCCTCCCAAGCCCTGTTCAGTGTACAGTATCGGTTCCCAAACGACGGTTTAGGCGAGCCGTACATCGCAACCGTATTCGCCGACAGGTCCGCGAAGCATGGCGCTTGCACAAACAAGCCCTTTATCAGCAACTCGAAGGACACGATACTACCTATGCCTTCATGCTCCTTTATGTCGGAAAGGAACCAATGCCCTATGCCGATATTGAGCGCAGTATGAGGCGAGTCATAAAAACTTTTTGTGCCCGACACGACTTGAATAAGCCAACCGAATGATGGTTTCGATTCTCTTTGGTCTAATCACTTTAATATAAATCAGCCACTTTCCGTAGCTTCCATCTTTGTTGTTGGTATGCTTACGCAAAAAATCGCCTATGCGCCTCTTTGTCCTGCTATTATTCCTGTCGGCCCTGGTCGTACCCGCCTCGGCCCAGAAGTTCCTGCAAATAGAAAAACGCGGTCGCGCCAAGACTGAAAAAATTCCCCTCAACACGGAACTGACCTACCGCATCCTGAACGATGACTACTGGTACACCAATACCACTCGCGATTACCTGGTCGAGGAGAACCTCATTGCTTTTGAGGACCGCTTTGTCAATATCAACGATATTACCGCCTTTCAGTACCAACGGGAATGGCCCACCGTAGCCAAAAACCAAATACGTAATTTTGGCCTTGGATGGTCAGCACTGGCCTTGATAGGAACGCTTACCGACAATGACCCCAGCACAAATTACCAATGGTCCGATGCCATCATTACCGCCGGATGTTTTGGCCTGTCTTTTTCCTTCGAACCTCTCTTCCGGAAGAAGACCGTGCACTTCGGAAAATCAAAACGCCTGCGGCTGGTTGACTTGCGCTTTAAGGATTATTAGTTCTTTAAAAGAAAAAAGACGGATATACCGACAACGAAGTGGTTTTGTTCCGCAGTACTTCGTGCTGGGACTCCAAACCACTTCGAGTCGAGTATATACTGGCGTGAAAAGGTTTGGGCTTTGCCAAACCTTTTTGGAAGCGGTATAGATAAGAGATACTAGGCTTTAGTCCTTTAACTATTCGGTGCGTCTATGAGTGCACGCACCGCCAGGTCGTATCCTTTTAAGCCAAAACCAACGATGATTCCCGCGCAAATGGGAGAGAGATAGGAGTGGTGGCGGAATGCTTCCCGCCGGTGCACATTGGAAATATGTACTTCCACCACCGGTGTTTCGATAGCCGCAATGGCATCCGCCAGCGCCACCGAGGTATGTGTATAGGCACCGGCATTAAACACTATTCCATCGAAAGAAAAACCTACTTCGTGCAGTTTATCCACCAGAGCACCTTCGTGATTCGATTGGAAATACACCAGCGAATGGTCCGTAAATGACATCTGTAATTCCCGGAAGTAATCTTCGAACGATTGGCTTCCGTATACGTCGGGTTCGCGTTTGCCCAGCAAATTAAGATTGGGCCCGTTTAGGATCAGTATTTTTTTCACGGAAGTGGCTTAATTCGCGTTGTCTGACAAGAATTTTACCCGCATGATCTGTATCTCCTCCAGGGTAATGTCTTCCTCTTGTAATTCTTGGAAGGCCATTTCCAGGGAATCCGTATCGGCTTCCATGAAATAATCCTCAATATCTTCCCGGGCGTACTCGTCGAGATTATCCTCTACGTAATAATCGATATTGAGCTTGGTACCCGATAGTACAATGGCGTACATTTCCTCCAGCAGGTCTTCCATACTCAGTCCATTCGCTTCCGCCAAATCCTCCAGAGGAACTTTGCGGTCTACGCCCTGAATAATATTCACCTTCATTTTGGATTTATTGGCAACCTGCTTGACAATGATTTCCGTAGGACGCTCAATGTCGTTACTCTCCACGTATTCCTTAATAAGCGACAGGAAAGGAGCAGCATAACGCATGGCTTTCCCCTTGCTCACTCCGCTGATTTGCGTCATTTCATCGAGCGAAATCGGGTATTGAGTCGCCATATCTTCCAGCGAAGGGTCCTGGAAAATTACAAAAGGCGGGACGCCCAGACGCTGCGACTCCTGCTTGCGCAAATCCTTTAGCATACGCATCAGCGTTTCATCCAATACGGCTGTACGGGCATTTTCCGATTCGGTGGCCTCCTCTAATTCGGCGTCAAAATCGTGGTTCAAAGGAATCTCTACCTCCACCGGATGCTCCAGAAAAGACCGCCCTTTGTCTGTCATCTTCAGCAATCCATAGCTTTCAATATCCTTTCGTAACAGATCGTGCAAAAGCGCATGACGAAAAACCGAATACCAATACGTGCTATTTTCTCCTTCCCCTTTACCATACAGCTCTTTCTTATTGAAGCCAAAATCCTCCATTTCTTTGGTCTTACGACCCCGAATGAATTCGACCAGTGCCGGTAATCCGTAGTTCTCTTCCAGGTCTAGTACTGCTTGCAGAGCCAGGAGCATATCGTCCTTAACACTCACTTTTGCTTTGGGGTGGCGACAATTGTCGCACATATTATCACACTGACTTTCGTCAAAAGCTTCTCCAAAGTAGTGAAGCAGGAATTTGCGACGGCATGCGGTCGTCTCGGCGTAAGCCATGACTTCCTGCATCAATTGCTGCCCCATCTCGCGCTCGGCTACCGGCTTGTCGCGCAAAAATTTCTCCAACTTCAACAGATCCTTATGACTAAAGAAAGCTACACATCGCCCGTCGAGCCCGTCTCGGCCGGCCCGGCCGGTTTCCTGGTAATAGTTTTCTATACTCTTGGACATATCGTAATGGATGACAAAACGTACATCGGGTTTATCAATCCCCATACCAAAAGCAATGGTGGCCACAATCACGTCCACATTTTCCATCAGAAAATCATCCTGTGTGCGCGAACGGGTTTTAGCATCCAAACCAGCGTGGTAGGGCGCAGCCTTAATATCATTAACCTGGAGTGTTTTGGCAATGGTTGAAGCCGATTTGCGACTCTGTACGTAGATGATACCCGATTGATCGGGGATGCCTTTTATTATTTGGATAATGCTCTTGATCGTCTGGTCAGCTTTCCCCTTGGGCCGAACCTCATAGTAAAGATTCGAACGGTTGAAGGATGAAACAAAGGTGTTCTCATCCTGCATATTGAGGTTCTTCACAATATCTGCCTGCACCTTGGGTGTAGCCGTTGCCGTAAGGGCAATCACGGGAATATCTTCCCCAATTGAATTGAGCATGGCCCGGATGCGACGGTACTCAGGTCTGAAATCATGCCCCCATTCCGAAATGCAATGGGCTTCGTCCACGGCCACAAAAGAGATGTTTGCTTGCTTAAAAAAGGCAATATTCTCTTCCTTGGTAAGGGTTTCCGGAGCTATGAATAGCAATTTGGTCTTGCCGTCCATGATATCCTGCTTAACCAATTTCATTTGTGCCTTGGTCAGGGAGGAATTCAGGAAATGTGCGATATCGTCACTTTGACTATGCCCGCGTATGGAGTCAACCTGATTCTTCATCAGGGCGATTAAAGGGGAAATCACCAAAGCGGTACCCTCCATCATAAGGGCAGGTAATTGATAGCAGAGGGACTTACCTCCACCTGTAGGCATGATAACGAAGGTATCCTGCCCGTTCAATACACTTTGTATGATGTCGCTTTGCTGGCCTTTAAATTGATCAAAGCCAAAGTATTGTTGCAGAGCTTTCTGCAGAGATTGATTGGTCACAGTCATTGTTCCTTTTGACTTTTTCATCCATCTGGCGAATCGTATCCTCGGGTGTCAGGACAATGGTTTTTGGGGAAGGACGGAACTCGAGTGATGGTAAATTCTTAGCGTCTATACACTGACCCGTAATTATCAATTTAACGAAAAAAAATGGCCTGACCCCTATTCCGGTGGCCTTTTTTGTCCGAGTTTGCCTACTTTTGAGGCTGATTTTTTGGGTCAAATAGACGGGTCTGTGCGAAAGGCGGACAAAAATAACGAATTAGTGCGTAAGACAGAAACACTTATCATAGAAACAGCCCTCCGAACGATTGACATAGAGCACCAGGCGATTAACGCCTTAAAAAACAGTATTAACGACAACTTTGTTGCCGTGGTCGAACGCCTGTTTGAATCCACCGGCCGCGTTGTCCTCACCGGAATCGGTAAAAGTGCATTAGTCGCCCAGAAAATTGTCGCCACCCTAAACTCCACCGGTACACCTGCTCTTTTCCTGCACGCTGCCGATGCTATCCACGGTGATTTGGGCATGGTCCAATCCGACGATCAGGTAATTTGTCTTTCCAAGAGTGGAGAAACGCCCGAAATTCGCGTTTTAGTGCCCCTGCTTCGCAATTTGGGGAATACTGTCATCGGAATGGTTAGTCGCTCCGATTCTTACCTCGCCCGTCAGGCCGATTTTGTATTGCATACGCCCGTGGATCAAGAAGCCGACCCCAACAACCTGGCTCCAACAACGAGCACAACCTCTCAGATCGTCATGGGTGATGCCCTGGCCACCGCCCTACTGGCCCTGCGCGGATTTACCCCCCAGGATTTTGCCCAATTCCACCCCGGCGGCGCGCTGGGTAAACAACTTTACCTGCGGGTCTCCGACCTGTTCCCCCAAAATGAAAAACCGGCCGTAAAAGCCGGAGATACCCTCCGTGCCATCATCGTGGAAATGACCTCCAAACGACTGGGAGCTACGGCCGTAGTCGACGACCAAAGCCAGGTTCTTGGTATTATCACCGACGGCGACCTGCGCCGTATGCTCGAAGAGGAAGAAGACCTCACTGGTGTAGATGCCCGCGCCATCATGTCCGGTTCCCCAAAAGTGATCCAGGAAAACGCCCTCGCCGTAAAAGCTCTCCAGATGATGCGTAAACACAGTATCACACAGCTCATAGTGGTCGATGATCACGGTGTCTACCAAGGCTTCATTCATCTCCACGACCTGATCCGCGAAGGCCTGATCTAGTTGAACCACCAGATCTTCCGGGCAAATTCAACCCCGCTATCAGTGCGGATCTGCACCCAATGAACTCCATTCGAAGCATTGGGTATCGACCACCCTCTTTCCAGAATACCACCGGTCGTAGCCTCCTTTCGAAAAAAGGCCACCCGCTGCCCCAAAGTATTGTATACCGCAACGTCCACTGACCCGGCATGTCCTGCATCTAGCCTGGTGTACAATTGATCGCCCTGCTGCCATAGTAACCACTCTCCGGCCTCCTCCGGCTCCCAGGAAATAGACAAGCGGTACGGACGAGTACAGTTGCCGCGCCCGCTGGCTCGCACGTACAAAAACTGACCAGCACCGACCGGGCGCACCAGCCTACCGGTGCCCTCTCCAGACAAGGGGGACCCCAGCGAATCAACTACCGTCAATTGCAAGGCCGGCCCACTCAATTGCTCCAATCGGATTTGACCGGCCCGCAGCGCATTCACCCGGTAATAATCTACCGAATCTCCCTCCGGCCCCAGATAGCGTTCCAACTCTTCCAGCTTTGGGCTTCCGCCAAAAGTAAACACCTCCCCGGCAGCTGGTGTGTTGTTTGGCTCACCAATCTGACATTGGGCGTCCTCGTAAAAGTAAATGGGCTCCGTATATATCTTACCGTCGTACTCCGGTCGGTCTTCATCGGAATAGGCCACTTGCAGAAAGTTATACCTGTCTGCATCCGGAATGGAAGGTGCCGAAAACGAAATTGCCTTTCGCTCGCCCGGCATCAGGGAAAAAGCATCAGTCGTAGTTACATCCAGACCATATAATCCTTCCTCCTCTTCGGAGAATCTCAGGGTCATTTTACCCGAAACCTCCTTTTGGTCCCGATTAACTAGTATCAATTCACCATCAACCGTCCTGTCCAGTGGCCAAAATGATCCAGGCCCATCAATGTCTTCCACGAACAATCGCTCATCGGTACTGAGAAATTGGAAAACTGCAGAGAAGGGCTCGGCCTTATCAATAAACCGATTAGCCCTCAGATCATCAATGGCCCGCCGCCAATTGGTGGTTGAGTCCAGCGGGTTGTATTGGGAATCACTTATGTCGTAAATAGACTGGTAAAGTACTATGTGCAAATGACAGCCTCCATTCCCTGTATCTCCTATCCAGCCAATAGGGTCACCAACCTCCACCCTATCCCCTACGCCAACTGATACCGCCTGTAAGTGGGCCATGCGCACCGCAAAAGTGCTATCCTGAGTAGACTGCACAACAATCTGGTTACCGTACCCGCTATTCGAATTCTCTTCCACGTAAATGACAGTGCCGGCTAATGGAGCCTTCAACCCCCAACCACAACTCGTCGACCGATAGGTGTGCCAGTCCAGCGCGAAACGATCAACCCCCTGGTGCAACCCGCAATAGTGGCCACACAACAACCGCCAGGAATGCGAGCCCGACTTATAGTCGATAGGAAAACTGTCTTCAAAAGGCCAGACTAGCAAAGAGGTACCATCGGGTTCCAATTTGGCCTGAGGCAGCTGACCGAAAGCAGGACTCGACCCCAAAAACAACACAAACAGAAACCAACCAAAAAATGCATACCATTCCTGGCGGACATTCCGTTGTTTTTTTGCGAAAGCAATACGACCTTCCATACTATGAACCGAATTCTGTTATTTCTTCTATGTTCGTGCCTGCTGGCTGGTTGCCAGCCCTCCGGTACATCTACCAGAACCGCCTTCTATCATTGGAAGACGTACGTAGAGCTGGATTCGTTGGAATTGGGGACGCTCCGCCAGTTGGCATCCGAACGACTATACGTCAAATACTTCGACCTGGACTGGGACGAGCAACGAAAACAGGCAGTGCCCCTGGCCTCGGTACAGTGGGGGGATTCCCTGCCAACCAATCTGGACATCGTCCCGGTTATCTTTATCACTACCCGCGTACTAAACCAATTAGGTGACCATGACATTCCGGCTGTCGCCCAAAAGATGGCCCAACATATCGGGAAGTTGCATCCTCCGGGACGTAATTTTTCCCATATCCAGTTGGACTGCGACTGGACGCCATCTACTAAAAAACGCTTTTTTGCCCTGGTGCGCTCCTTGCGCAAGGCCTTACCGCGACCGATAATTTGGTCGGCTACCATACGTTTGCACCAAATTCGCGACTTTCAGCAGACGGAAGTTCCCCCGGTCGACCGGGGGATGCTCATGTTCTACAATATGGGGAACCTTCGTTCCTGGAACGAACCCAACGCCATCCTGAACCTAAAAATCGCCCGTGCCTATATGACCGAAGCCGTCGACGCCTATCCCCTGCCGCTCGATGTTGCCTTTCCGCTATACCACTGGGGGACTGTCTTCCGACGAGGAACATTAACCTATCTCATCAATGGCCTGAACGAAGAGGTCCTGACTGATACGTCTCGTTTCCATTCTTTAGCAAAAGGACGGTACGAGGTCGTGAAAAATACATACCTTGATTCCTACTATTTGTACAGTGGAGATCGCATTCGACTGGATCGGGCTACCCCTGCTACTGTGCGGCAAGCAGCCAGGGAAGTTGCCGAATGGCTGCCGAAAAAGCCCGGACACGTAGCCCTGTACCATCTCGATGAATCCGTTCTAGCATCCTGGACTTATGATGAGCTTTCGCAAATCTGTCGCCCTTTCGATTAGCCTGTTAATCACGCTGACCTCCTTACTGGCCCAATCACGGGCCTGCTTGCCCGATTACCGGTACGGACCACAAACCTATAGCTTTTTAAGACCCACCCTGGTCAATCCAACAATTGCTTCCGCTCCTTTTCTACTGCCCTTTCAGGAAATATTCGCAACCTACGGACGCCAGGACCGCCTGCAGGTGCGGACCAATCTGCAAGAGTGGCACGAACGGTTCTGCGAAATTCCCGATATCAATGATATGGGACGGCTGATCTACCAGGCATCCATACGGGACCTCCAGGCCCTGGAAGGCGCTGTCCTGAATTCACGCCTGCCGGTCCCGATTTCGTTGCAGTCCAATAGCTTCGCCAGCTATATCAAACGCCACGAGTGTAAAGAGACCGTGGAATACCTCATCTACGCCAAACGCTGTGAACCCTACGCCGTATTGGATGATCCCTGGGCCGATCGCCAAAAATACGTACCGGATATGCGCGACCTCATAGATCAGGGACTGCGACAATTTCGCCGAACGGAATCTCATTACTATCGTCTGCGCTACGCTTACCAAATCATACGACTCGCTCATTATGCCCGGGAATACCAACGGGTATTAGACCTGTATGAATACCTGATGCCAAAAACGGATAATGACCCAAGCATCATCGAGTACTGGATTATGGGACATCGGGCGGGCGCTTTACGAGCACTGGGCCAGGAAGTAGAAGCCGCCTATTTATTCTCCCGGGTCTTTGAAGAATGTGCGGGTAAACGGGAATCAGCTTTTCAGTCCTTTCAGGTACGTAACGATGCGCAGTGGGAGGAACTCCTGGAGCGCTGCACCTCCCCCGAAGAGCAAGCCACCCTTTATGCCCTTCAGGCCCGCGGTGACAATGCGCGTATCATTGATGAGATGGAAGCCATATTTGCCCTGGACCCCGACAACCATCACCTGGAAGTACTTTTGGTAAAAGCAATGGCCCTCATGGAGGAAGAGTTTCTGGGAACTTCTTTTAATCGTTTTCGCCGTGAGAACAAACGCTATCACGACGTACCTGATCGTCGTGCCGGCCAGGAGTTGATACGCCTGCAGACTTTTGTTCGGCTGGTAGTGCGCAATCAGGAACCGGCCAATCCTATGCTCTGGGAAATCGCTCAGGGATACCTGGCGGTCTTGGCCGGTGACTTCTACGCGGCCACCGAACACTTCGAAGGACTGGAAGCGCGCACCCGCGACCCCAAATTAAAAAGCCAGTTAAAAGCCATGGAGCTGGTACTCGAAATCGTTCGGATGGACGAACTCAACGACCGGATAGAGAATCGACTGGCGGAAATCCAATTCGACAACGCCACGTACCGCTCCTATCCTGATTTTCCGGACCTTGTGTACGATAAGCTCGTTTCGCTCTACGCCAATAATAATCAGGCCGGGAAGCTTTACCTCCTTCGCTACTACTTCGATGATCTTTGGGTGAACCCCGATATCC
>JASBTH010000301.1 GCA_030148525.1 Saprospiraceae bacterium
TACAATGCGGTCGACCAGCGTATTGCAAAAGGTACAGGTATTTTTTATCCAGTCGGTGAAATCCGGGTCCAATTCCCAATTCTGCGCTAGCTTCAGCACAATGGCTTTCAGTTGATCTCCGTTGCGGTCGATCAATTCACAAGGTATGATCACCAGTCCTTTATCGGTAGCACCTTCAAAGGCCTGGTATCGCTCAAACAGGAACCGGGTCAGCTTGCCCGGAAAGCTGGAGGGTGGCGCATCTTCAAAGCGATCCGCAGGGACATAGGCAATGCCGGCCTCCGTGGTGTTCGAGATGATAAAGCGTAAGTCCGGTTTTTTGGCGAAAGCCAGGTAATCCAAATAGTTCCGGTACGGGTTTACGCCACCCTGAATACAATCAACGAGGGTTTTCTCCTGTACGGCCTGGCCATCCTTCAAACCGGTCAGACAAACCGTATACAATCCGTCCTGTTCGTTGAGCATATCCACCAGGCCGCGGTCAATGGGCTGCACGATCTGCACCCCGGCATCGAAATCGGTTCGTTGATTCATTTCGTGGATCATCCAATCGACAAAAGCGCGGAGGAAGTTCCCTTCGCCAAACTGCAAAACGCGAACGGGGCGCGCAGGAACCGGATGGGTGGAGCGTGATAAACCAGGATGTGACATGGGGCGAGTGATTTAAAGGATGAAAGAATTAAAGGGAAATACCGCGTTTCCAGGGAATGAAATCGTCTTGCCGTAACCGCTCGGCCCGGGTCAGGTTTTCGCCGCTGGCCGTTGCTATGATCAGCTCCAACAACTCTTCTCCTTTTGACTGGATAGTATCCTCCCCGGAAATAATAGTGCCGGCATTGAGATCGATCAGGTCGGCCATCCGCTGAGCGAGGTCCGAATTACTGGAGAACTTGATGGTCGGGGCTACCGGATTACCCGTGGGCGTTCCCAGGCCCGTGGTGAATACGATCATATTGGCCCAGGAACCGGCCAAGCCGGTGGTGGACTCCACGTCGTTTCCGGGCGTGCAAAGCAGATTCAGTCCGGCTTTGCGGGCCGGTTCGGTATAATCGAGCACATCGACGATGGGGGAGGTGCCGCCTTTTTTAGCCGCCCCGGCCGATTTCATGGCATCGGTGATCAACCCGTCTTTAATATTACCCGGCGAAGGATTCATGTCGAAGCCCGAGCCCGCTTCCTCGGCGCGAGTGGCATAGGTGCGCATTAGATTCGCAAAGCGTTCGGCAGTAGCGTCGTCAACGCAGCGATTAATGAGTTCCTGTTCGACACCATTCAATTCGGGGAATTCAGATAGGATTGCTTTGCCACCCAGGGCCACCAATAAGTCCGATGCGTAGCCCAGCGCAGGATTGGCTGTAATACCGGAAAACCCGTCGGAGCCACCGCATTCCAGGCCCAGGCTTAAATGCTCCAGTCCTGCCGGTTGACGATCCAGCTCATTGACCTGCATCATGCCCACAAAAGTCTTCTTCACGGCCTCGGCAATGAAAGCCCGCTCCGAACTGCTTTGTTGCTGTTCCAGCATGTAAAGGGGTTTATCAAAATTGGGATCACGTTTGGCAATGGCCTTTTCCAGAATAGGGATCTGGGCATTCTGGCAACCCAGGCTCAACACAGTAGCGCCGGCCACATTGGGGTGAGTAATGTATCCGGCCAGTAACTCGCAGAGCGTATCGCTATCCTGGCGAATACCGCCGCAACCACCCTGGTGTTCGAGGAATTTGATGCCGTCGATATTGGGAAACAGTCGGTTTTGCTCCAATTGGGGAGCCGTGCGAATGATCTCGGTTTTCAGCAGCTGGTCGGTCGAAGCACCTTGCTTGTACTGTTGAATGAGCGATCCCACATCGACGGTGAAATCCTTTTCCGAAAGGTAACCCAGTTGCTCGGCCATTGCCTCACGGATCACTTTGATATTTCTGTTTTCACAAAAAACCAGAGGAACCACCAACCAGGTATTGCGGGTGCCCACCGTGCCATTGGAACGGTGATAGCCCTGAAACGTGCGACCCTCGAACCGACTGATGTCGGGTCGTGTCCAATCCAGGTTGCGATTGCCCAGCTCATAGTCGCTGGCCTGATGGGTGACATTATCGACGGAAATGCGCATGCCCCCCGGAATGGGCTTGACCGTTTTGCCGACCAGCACACCGTACATATGAATAGGAGTTTGCTCGGCCATATCGGCCATGCTCATCTTATGCTTGATCGGAATATCTTCCAGCACCTGAATGCTGGTCCCTTCCCAATCGATCACATCCCCGGCCGCGAGGTTTTCCAGGGCGACCAGGACGTTATCATCGGGGTGAACTTTTAATACCTTGGTTTTCATAATGCACATTTAATATCCGAAGACCCGCGGCAGCCAAAGGCTGAGGGCCGGGATAAAGGTTACCAGAATAAGAGCTACCAGCATGGCCAGGAATAAGGGTAGCAGGGGACGCAATACCTTTTGGATGCTGGTCTTGGCTACGCCGACGCCCACGAAGAGTACTGATCCCACCGGCGGGGTACACAGTCCGATACATAAATTGAGTACCATAACAATGCCGAAGTGGGTGGGGTCCATACCCAGTTGGGTCACCACCGGCAGTAAGATGGGCGTGAAGATCAGCACGGCCGGGGTCATATCCATGAAGATCCCCACGAACAACAGGATCATATTGATCAGGAACAGCAGTACGTATTTATTATCGCTGATCGAGAGCAGGGCTGCCGTGAAATTCTGGGGAATGTTTTCGTACGACATCACCCACGACATGGCAATGGAAGTACCGATCAACAGCGCCACGATGGAGGTTGTTTCCACGCTATTACGCAGGATTTGCGGTAATTGCTTCCAGTCGATCTCCCGGTAGATGAAGCCCAGGACCAGGCAATACAGTACGGCGATGGCCGATGCTTCGGTGGCAGTAAATATACCGGCTACAATTCCTCCAATTACAATGATCAGCAGGAGCAGACTAGGGAGTGCATTGACAAAGGTTTTAACCACCTGCCGCAAGGTGCTGCGCTTGCCTACCGGGAATTTTTTGTAGGTCGCCCAGGCCGAGGTCACGATCATCAGGAACAAACCGGTAATAATCCCCGGCAGGTATCCGGCCAGGAACAAAGCGGCAATAGATACACCGCCGCTGGCGAGGGAATATACGATCAGGATGTTACTGGGAGGAATAACCAATCCGGTAGTTGAGGCCGTAATATTCACCGCAGCTCCAAACTCACGGGAATAACCGGCCTTTTCCATCTCGGGATTCATAATGGTCCCGATAGCGGATGCCGCGGCTACGGCTGAACCCGAAATCGCACCAAATAGCATGGCGGCAATAACGTTTACGTGGGCCAGTCCGCCCGGCAGGGAGCCAACGAGGGTTTTGGCAAAATCGATCAATCGCCGGGCTATCCCTCCGCGGTTCATAAGTTGTCCGGCCAGAATGAAAAAGGGGATAGCCAAGAGGGAAAAGCTATCCAGACCGGTAGCCATCCGCTGGGCAACAGTGGTGGTCGCCGGCAGAAAAGGTATGCTCACCAGAATGGTCAGGCAAGTGGAGATACCGATGCTCCAGGCTACGGGAACGCCCATGGCCAGGAGAGTGACAAAGCTAAGTACGAGTATAAGAAGTTCCAGGTAGTCCATAGTCGGGTCGGTTTAACGGTATTTGGTGAGGGTGATCAATTTGTAATACACCACCAGGACTCCGCTGATGGGTACTACGGTATACACGTACCCCAGAGGTATTTGCAGAGCCGAAGAGGTCTGCCCCAGATTCAGGGTGATGAAAACGAGGCGGGTACCGCCGATGACCATTATGGCTATCGCGAAGAGGGCAATGAGGAGGTTGATAAAAAAGTGCAGCCGTCGCTTGCTGCGCCCTTCCAGCTTTTGCGGAAGCAGATCAATAGCCAGGTGCTTTTCCTGTCCGGCTACATAGGCAGCTCCCAGAATACCGATCCAGATCAGTAGAAAGCGGGCCAGCTCATCGGTGTACGGACTGGGCGATCGCAGGATATAGCGCGAACACACCTGCCACAGCACATCAATGGTCATTACCGCCATCAGAAAGGCCAGGATTTGGCCTAGTATTTTGTCGATTCGTTGTTTCATAATTTTTTTGAAAAAGGGCTTCCTGGAAACCAGGAAGCCAGATTAAAATGCATTGAATGAAACCAAAATATGTGTCATGCTTAATCAAACTAATCCTGAGCGGACGTCCCGACCGCCCGTATGCGTTGGATGTAGTCGTACACCGCCGGTTGGTCTTCGTAAGTCTGATAGAGTCCTTCTACCGCTTCCGCAAAAGGCTCTTTATCGGGCCGGATCACATCCACGCCCGCTTCGGTAACTGCCTCCAGGGCTTCCTGCTCAGCCACAGCCCATAGCTTCCGTTGGTAATCAGTTGCTTCCCGGGCAGCCTCCAATAACCAGTCCCTTTCCTGGTCGGTCAGGCGATTCCAGGCATCGGTGCCAACGACCAGAATGTCGGGTACTGCGGAGTGCTCATTGAGCACGTAATACTTGCACACCTCGTAGTGACGTGAGGTGTAAAAACTGGGGGGATTATTCTCGGCTCCGTCCACAACACCTTGTTGCAGGGCGGTATAGAGTTCTCCCCAGGAGATCGGAGTAGGGGAGCCCCCCATGGCCCGCACCATATTCATGGATGTCTGACTTTCCTGCACCCTGATCTTGAGCCCCTTCAGATCGGCGGGGGTGTTAACGGGTGCCGCCTTGGTGTAGAAGGAGCGATAGCCGGCATCGAAGTAGGTGAGGCCCCGCAGGCGGTAGTCCTGGCTTTGC
>JASBTH010000305.1 GCA_030148525.1 Saprospiraceae bacterium
AGTACTTCCAGCTCGGCCAGAGCTTCGAACCACTTTGGCAGTTCCGCACGGTATTTATTTTTCCAGCCCTCCAGGCGATATACCCACTGCAAATCCCAGAGCCCAAGGATATTCAAGATGATGGCAAAGGCATTATAGCGCACATTTAACTGACTGATCTGGTAGCTCAGGGTTTTAATGGCTTCGCCTGCATCGGTGCGCAGCACATCCAGGCGCGCTTGCAGATAGGGTGACTCCGAACGGAGCTGTGCGGTGTAATTGACCAGCATGGCGTACCGCGATAAAGCCGCTTCGGCATGAGTGGTCTGTTGGTGGGTGCGGTTGATGCGTTCAGTATACTTTCGCAACATCCAGGCATTGGGCAGTATGCAGATCAGACAGATGTACCAGGGTTGGAATGGGATGCAGTAGGACAGGGCCCCCAGGGTCAAAACCGGAAGTAACACTAATGCCCAGCGAATCCACCTCTGTGGTCGCAGGTAGTTAGGTTGCCCGATCCAGGCCATTAGTAGCCGGAGCTGCTCGGGAGCATCCCTGGTCTCCATGCCGCGTGCCTGCCACTCCTGACGCCAGGTTAGTTCGGGAGTCAGCTTTTGAATAGCCTCCTGCCGCTCGTGAATGACCGAGGGGGCAGCCACCTCAGTCAGCCAGCGAGCCAATCGCTTCCGACCGAGAAAGGTGGACGTACGATTCAGATATTGGTAGAGGGAATGCGGACCGAACAGGTCGAGATCGAGGGCGTTGGGATGCTCGGGGTCTAAAAAACCGGCACCATCAGCAAAGACCTGGAAGTCGTGATCCAGGGCCTGGAGCTCCCATAAGTTGAGGGTGGATAAGGAGCGTTGGTGCTTTTCCTGTCGTTTGATACCCTGGTGCCAGCGAACGAAAGCGATAAAACCAATCAACAAGGTGAAGGTCCCGATCATTCCTACCATCCAGTGTACGCTAAAGAGAAGGAAAACGGCCGCAAAACTCGCCAGGAAAACGATTAATCGCACCCAGCCCAGCCGTTGGTATCGTTTGGCCAGGTGTTCCGCCTGGCTGTCGGCCCGTTTTTTTCGTTCCTGGTATAGTTGCCGAAGTTCAGTTCGCGTCATTGGTACACGGATGATTTTGGTTTGCGTTGTTTATGGAGGATTACCGGTGGCAAAGGACATTTTTTCGCTAGGTAATTTAGGTGCTCTTCGCTTTGACAGCAAGGGTTTTTCGGGTGTATTTGCCTGGTTATCAGAGCGGATTTCGCCAAAAAACAAATAGTTTGCGGAAATTCGCCAGTAACCATTGCGAATTTTCGCTGCAATGTACTACTTTTAAACCATGAGCGTACACCAGCTGAATAATAAGATTTTATTTGGATTGAAAGTAAAGCAATTGCGGCGCGAGCAATCCTACTCCTTTGCGGAGTTGTCCAAAAAATCGGGCCTTTCGGTTTCCTACCTGAACGAGATCGAGAAGGGTAAGAAGTATCCCAAACAGGATAAAATCGATGCTCTGGCCAAAGCACTGGGTGTAAGCTCTGCGGAACTTACCAGTCGCGATTTTGATGAACGCATGACCCCGGTCGTGGACCTGTTGAAATCAAATTTCCTGCACGAACTGCCCCTCGACCTTTTCGGAATCGAATTGACCAAGGTAGTGGAGATCATCGCCAATGCGCCCGCCCGGGTGGGGGCCTTCATTTCCACGCTTTTGGAATTGTCGAGAAACTACGCGCTACGCGAGGAAAATTTCTACTTCAGCGCGCTGCGTTCGTATCTGGAGCTTCACAATAACTATTTTCCCGAGTTGGAAGATGCTGTACAGAAGTTTGAGGAAACCTTTCACTTGCCGGACCAGCGCCCGCTCACGCCCGAGGTTTTGGGGCGACTACTGGAGAAACACTATGGCTATACACTGGTCGACGACGGACTACAGAATTACCCGGAGTTGACCGGACTGCGGTCTGTTTTTTTACCCAGGAAGAAGCAATTACTACTCAACGGCAATCTGAATGACCTGCAGAAGTCGTTTCAGTATGGGAAGGAACTGGGCTTCCAGTTTCTGGAAGTGAAAGAGCGGGCTTATACCTCTTCGCTACTTCGCAGCCGGGTATTCGAGGAGGTGCTGAATCACTCCAAATCCATCTATTTTTCCGTGGCTTTACATATGCCTCTGAACCGGATCAATGAGGACCTGAAGTCCTTTTTTGCCCGCAAGACATGGGACGGAGAAGCCTGGCTGGATATTACCAAACGCTACGTAGTTACTCCGGAGATGTTTTACCACCGGCTGACTAATATTCTGCCTCAGTTCTTCGGCATTAGAAAGCTATTCTTCTTTCGGTTCTCTAACCACTTGAAAACGGGGCATTTTGAGATCGACAAGGAATTGCACCTCAACCACAATCACCGGCCGCACAGTAACAGCCTGGATGAACACTACTGCCGCCGTTGGGTGTCGATTTCCCTGCTGGAGGATTTGCGGAAACTGCAAAAGGAAGGCAAGTATGTGGACACCATTGTGCGGGCCCAGATTTCCAGCTACGTGGGGTCTCGCGATCAGTACCTGTGCCTGACCATTGCCCGGCCGGCTTACCCCAGTCCTGATAAGAACGTCAGCGTAACCATCGGTCTCCTGATTAATGATGAATTGCGGGAACGAGTCAATTTTCTGGACGATCCGGCCCTCGTACGCGCCGATGTACACACCACCTGTGAACGCTGCGCCATAATGGACTGTAAAGTACGGGCCTCGGAACCCATCATATTGCAAAAAAGGCAGCGAATCCACGAAATAGAGGACCGTATCGAAACGCTTATAAAGGGTTAGCGAAGACACTGGATTGGATGCCTGCCTAAACAGGGCCGGTAATGGACTCAAACACGCTCTAAAACAATTCAGTTGTCGTTTTTATCCATGGCAGACACTGGACATAGTGCCTGTACCAACATTTGCTCACCAAATACCAAAGTATATGACACGTTGGCTGATTGCCTGCTTGTTGGTTACCAGTTGCCTGATCGCTCCTCTGGAGGCTCAGCGCGATATTACACTCGAAGATATCTGGCAACGAGGCACCTTCTCGCCCCGCTCCGTCCCCGGGTTTAATTTCCTGAACGATGGCCGTCACTACACCCGTCTCGAGAATAACCGGGTTGTTCAGTACGATCTTACTACCGGTCGGCAAACCGGCGTTCTGTTCGATGCTGCGACCGTTTCGGCGGAAGGGTTTTCCGGTAATATGGACGGGTATACCTTTAGTGCCGATGAGACCAAGTTGCTGATCAAGACCGGGACGGAATCCATCTATCGCCGGTCGACCAGAGCTTACTTTTATGTCTATAACCGGGCAACGGAGGTACTGACGCCCGTTTTTCCGGAAGGGAAGCACATGCACGCTACCCTGGATCCCACGGGCACCAAGGTGGCTTTTGTGTACGAAAACAATATGTACTACCGTGATCTGAATACCGGGTCCGTGAACCGTATTACCGACGATGGGGAGAATAATGCCATTATCAACGGTAGTGCCGACTGGGTGTACGAAGAGGAGTTTGGCTTCACCAAGGCCTTTCAGTGGGCCCCCGACGGGCAAAGTCTGGCTTTTTATCGCTTCGATGAAAGTGCGGTCAAGGAATTCACCATGACCAACTATCGCAACGAGCTGTATCCCGAATACGTCACCTTTAAGTACCCCAAGGTAGGCGAAGAAAATGCTACCGTACAGATATATATCCACGATCTGGAGGCCGATAAGAATGTGCCCGTCGATGTCGGTGAAAATCCCAACCAGTATATCCCCCGCATCAAATGGACGCTCGACCCCGGGAAACTGGTAGTCTTCCGGATGAATCGCTGGCAAAATGAGCTGGAACTCCTTTTGGCGGAAGCCAAAACCGGAAACACTTCCGTATTACTGGCCGAGACGAATCCTTATTACATCGATATGCACGATAACCTGACCTTCCTGGAAGATGGCGAACGCTTTATCTGGACCAGTGAGCAGGACGGCTGGAATCACCTGTACCTCTACGGAATGGACGGTAGGTTGATCCGCCAGATCACGGAAGGGGAGTGGGAGGTGACCAATTTCTACGGAGTGGACGAGGTCAACAATGAGGTCTTTTTCCAGGCTGCCGCCAAAAGTCCGCTCAAACGTGAGATTTACCGGATTGGGCTGGATGGCTCGGAAAAGGTAGCGGTCGCCGACCAGGACGGAACGAATAGTGCGCAATTCAGTAGTACCTACGACTATTACGTGCTGACGCACACAACCATTAATACGCCCTCCACCTACGTCGTCTACGACCGCTCAGGTAAGGCCATTCGCACGATTGAGGATAATCAGGATCTGGCTGATCGCCAAAAAATCTACGGGGTGCAACCTATGGAATTTTTCACCTTCCAGACGAAGGACAAGGTGACACTGAACGGCTGGATGCTCAAACCCGATGATTTCAATCCGCAGCAGCAATATCCGGTATTTATGTTCCTCTACGGTGGCCCGGGGAGTCAGCAGGTGACGGATAGCTGGAAGGGTGACCGCTACTGGTGGTTCCAGATGCTGGCCGACCAGGGGTACGTGGTTGCTTGCGTGGATAATCGGGGCACCGGTGGCCGCGGTCAGGAATTCCAGAAAATGACCTACCTGGAATTAGGGAAATACGAAACCATCGATCAGATCGAGGCCGCCAAATACCTCGGAGATTTGCCTTATACCGATGCATCCCGGATCGGGATCTTCGGCTGGAGTTACGGTGGGTACATGTCGTCGCTTTGCCTGCTCAAGGGCAACGATGTATTCAAAGCAGCCATTGCGGTAGCTCCGGTTACCAACTGGCGTTGGTACGATACCATCTATACCGAACGCTACATGCGGGATGAGGAAGAAAACCCCGACGGCTACGCCGATAATTCACCCGTGAATTTTGCCGACCGACTCAAGGGCGATTACCTGCTGGTACACGGCATGGGTGATGATAACGTCCACTTCCAGCACACGGCCGAGATGGTCAATGCCCTGGTCGATGCGAATAAGCAATTTGAGACCTACTTCTACCCCAACCGAAATCACGGCATTTACGGAGGATATACCCGCCTGCACCTCTATACTAAAATGACTGATTTCATCCACCGTAGCCTGGGCAAAGAAATGCCCAATGCGATGAAGAAGCGCCCGGCGGCTGAGAACAAGGCCAGGCAGGGGGGATCCTTTAAGAAGAATTGAAGCCTGATGATGTTTCTTCACAAGGCTACAACAAAAAGCCCGGTGCGAATGACACCGGGCTTTTTGCCAGCATGAACCTTTTTCCCCGGATTTTGCGTTACTTCGTAGGTTTCTGTTGCTTTCGCAAAAGCAAGATTATTTTGGCGAAAGCCATAACAAATGACAAAGCAAGGGCTACACGACGAAAAATAAGTACATGGCATCCAAGAAAAAAACAAATAAAGGTCCGGTGAACATCGTAAACCGACGGGCCAAGTTCGAATACAAATTCATCGATACGTACGAGGCAGGTATTTCGTTGACTGGAACGGAGATCAAATCGATCCGCGCCAGTAACGCCAACCTCTCCGATGCCTACTGCTTTTTCGATGACGGGGAATTGTTCCTGAAAAGCATGTTCGTAGGGGAATACCGGCACGGTAATCGCGAGAATCACGAGACGCGCCGTGATCGCAAGCTGCTCCTTAAACGCGCCGAATTACGTCGCCTGGAAAAGCGGGTGAAGGAGAAAGGTTTTACCATTGTTCCCTATCGCCTGTACCTGAATGACCGGGGGTACGCCAAGCTGGAGATCGCCCTGGCCCAGGGTAAGAAGGTCTACGACAAGCGCGAATCCATCAAGGAAAAAGACCTCAAGCGGGAGATGAGCCGGATGAAGAAATATATCTAACTACTACTGGTAATTGTCGCGGACATTCAGGTCCCAGTTGTACTCGATGTAATCCACCTTTGCATCATCGCTGATATCCTGGTCGGAATATTTTTGGACGAAGCCTACAACCGTCTGGCCGTCCTTCGTGAAATCCCCTCCGTACCAGGTGAAGAGCTTGGATAGCTCAAGCTGATTTTCACTTATTTTATTCTTGGATTCATCGGCCAGGAAGGATTTTGTCTGATCGGTGAGCTGCTCATCGAGTCTTTCGGCCGTGTAGGCTTCGTTGCGCAGGCGCGGGCAGGAAACCGATGCACAGTTAACTGCAAAGTGGATGCGAGGTTCCTCGAATTTGGGCCGGATGATGCCGTGCTCGATATTATTGAGGTCGTAGGTGCGCTCCTCGATGTCGATGAATTGAATGTCCCAAACCGTGTTTACGAACGGAATACCATTTTTAATATCCTTAATACTCTGCACGGGGTAATGGTCCATGATCAGTTTTACAGTAAAGGCGTTGTAGGCGTTGATCCAATAGGCTAATCGCTCGTCACGGCTCCAGAATTCGTCATTAGGATGATGATTGCTTAACAATGCGAGGTATGCTTTAACCTGCACGCTGTCTTCTAGAAATCCTTCGTAATCCACGTACCCTTCCGGTGTAACGTGTTTTTTAGTGAGTTTATCCCACATGCCGTGGTCAATGGGCTTGGAGTCAGAGGCGTAGTCTTTTACTTTACAGGATTGCAGGGTAGTAATGATGGATAAAAACAGTCCGGCCCAGTAGGCGGGTTTAAGACGGAATAAGCGGCGCATAGATAATTGGTTTGTTTTGTTGGCTTTCGATAGAACAGTGATCCTTGCGGCCATGTTGCGTTGATTCTTTGCATTATGGATGATGTGTCCGGCTCTGGACCATAAAATGACGTTGGTTATTGCTTTCTAAGTACGTAAGTCGTTGCCAAATAGATTTACTATTTTGATCGCAAACGAAAAATCCAGCGGCTATGCCTGACTACGGTATTCTATCTCTCATCCCACCGGTGGTGGCTATTGTATTGGCTATTTTTAGCCGACAGGTGTTTATTTCTTTGATGCTGGGTATCTGGTTAGGTTGGGTCATCATCAATGACTACAATTTTCTGACCGGTACCCTGGCCGCCATTGAGTCGCTGGTGGTGGTATTTCAATCACCTGGCAATACCCGGACCATAATGTTTTGTGCGCTGGTCGGGGCGCTGATCATTTTTATTCAAAAGTCGGGAGGAGTTGAAGGGTTTATCGTTCGGGTAAATCGTCTGTTAGCGTATTACGAATCGCGCAAAGCTGGCAGCAACCGCATTGTGATTCAGTTTTTAGCCTGGCTTACGGGCTTACTCATCTTTGTGGAGTCCAGCATCTCGGTGCTTACCGTTGGTGCTCTTTACCGCCCCGTTTTTGACCGCCTGGGTATTCCCCGGGAAAAGCTGGCTTACATTGCCGATTCCAGTTCAGCGCCTTCCAGTATGCTGATCCCGTTTAATGGTGGGGGGGCTTTCATCATGACCTTATTACTGGCGCAGGGGTTCGATGATCCGTTTGCGACTATGATTCGAGCTTTGGGGTATAATTTTTATCCTTTTTTAGCTTTGATAATGGTGTTGGTCATCATCTTTTCCCGTCGCGACTTTGGTCCCATGCGGAAAGCAGAGATTCGCGCCAGAGAGGAGGGGAAGCTGCTCTCCGACGGAGCCACCCCCATGGTTTCTGACGAGTTGACGGACCAACCCACCAAGGAGGGAGTAACGCCCCGGTCGTTCAATATGGTTATTCCCATCCTGATTATGGTGCTTATGATGCCCTTGATGCTCGCCTATACAGGGTGGGGGGCAGCACTGGAGCGGTATCCGGATACGGTCAATATGTCAACCATTTTTTACGCCATCGGACAGGGCTCCGGGTCAACCTCGGTGCTCGTTTCCGTATCGACGGCCATTTTGATCTCCATGGTTTCCTATAAAGTACAGGGGATTTTTGGCTTCCGTGAAATGATCGATATGACCCTGAAGGGGGTTTCGGGCATGATTCCGTTGGCTTTGCTGATGCTGCTGGCTTTTGCCATTGGTAATGTTTGTGGCGAAATGGGCACCGGACAGTACGTAGCTGACGTCGCCAAGGCGTGGTTATCCCCCGGACTGGTGCCACTGATCATCTTTTTGGTAAGTTGTTTTATTGCCTTTTCCACGGGGACATCCTGGGGGACCTTTGCGATCATGATCGCCATTGCAGTGCCCATGGCCCGCGGGATGGATGCCAATGTGTATATGACCATTGCCGCGGCCCTTGGGGGTGGTGTGTATGGTGACCATTGTTCGCCCATTTCGGATACGAGTATTTTATCGTCTATGGCCTCGGCCAGCGATCACATTGATCACGTAAAGACGCAATTACCGTACGCCTCAATTGCCGGTGGATTGACGGCCTTGATATATTTGTTGATGGGGGTTTTATGACAATTGTCGCAAAAAAACGGATGGCCAGGTTGCTCGTGCAACCTGGCCATCCGTTTTTTTGCGACGGTCCGCGACTACACGCGTAATAACCTTGCCAATAGCGAGATAACTAACAACACCAGAAAGATGTAGAAAATGATCTTGGCAATACCGGCGGCTCCGGCAGCAATGCCACCAAATCCAAAAATAGCGGCAATAATAGCGATCACCAGAAAGGCTAATGTAAGACGTAACATAGTTGATTGGTTTTTTGGAAAATTATTAGTGTATTTAAAAAAGGTCAACGTAGCAGATGTTCGTTTCTTTATTCTATCAATCTCTCTGCTCGAATCTGCGGCTTACCTGTCCGGCGCGGTGATGAACTATGCCAAGGATTCGGCATGACAGTAAGAGAGATCGCCAATTTTGATGACTACCAAACCTCTGCGCCCCTTGTACGTTCCTTAAAAAACCAATAAAACCAATCATGAAAAAGATCCTTCCCTTTATTCTCGTACTCGTCGGCGTGGCTTTAGTGTACCTGGGTGTCGTTACCTACCAGGATGCCACGGCTAATGTTGATATTTTTGGACTTAACCTTAAGGCGAGTGACAACAGTGGCCAAACCGCCGCTTTCGTGTACTTTGGTGCTGGTATTGTTTGCTGGGTGTTTGCCTATGTGCTGGGCCGCCGTTGATTTTTAGGCTGGTTTTTTGTAACTCATGGTTTTAAAGCTATACGCTTTTCCGTATCCGTATGATTAAACAAAAGATCAAAGCCATCAAGGATATCCAGTCGGTTCCTTGTGTCAGCATTCTGCTGCCTACACACAGGACTGCTCCGGATAATCAGCAGGACCCCATTCTTCTCAAGAACCTGATCCGGGAAACGGAACGGAGGCTGAATAATGAGTTTGGGAAAAATGTATCTGCCGAACTGGTGAGCAAGCTAACCCAAATGGCCAGTGATTACAATTTCCAGACGAGTCTGGATGGGCTGGCCCTTTATGCTTGTCAGGAGACTCACGAGATTATTCGCTTCCCCCTTCCGGTAAAAGAACGGATCGTGATTAATGGCACCTTTGCCACCCGCGATCTATACCGGTCGATGCACCACCAGGAAGTCTACTTCATTCTGCACTTGCAGCTCAATGAAGCCAAGCTGTACGATGCCTATGGAGATCGGGTTAGTACTGAGGTGCGTAACGAAGGGTTTCCCTACCTGAACGATGTGCCGGAACCAGATGACGAGTCCGGAAACCCCTCCGAAGCGGAAAAGGTTCGGATTCGTACCTTTTTGCAACGCACCGACAAGCGCCTGCAGGACTTTCTCATGGAGCATGCCGCCAGAATGGTGGTAGTAGCAACAGAGCCCATTCAGGCCATTCTGAAAGAAATTACGGAAGATAAAAATGTGTTCATTGGTTATACCACCCCGCCCGGTCAACCCAATTTGTCCGATATGGCCAAAAAGGCCTGGATCGTAGTGGAGGAATGGATTGCCAGGGAAAAAGAACGAGCAAAAGAAGAATTGGCTGACGCCGTCAACGATCAGCGATTTGCCAGTGATCTAAACGACATCTGGCGGGCGGTCAACGAGGGGCGCGGTGATATTCTCCTGGTGGAAGAGGGATATTTTCAGCCTGCCCACTTTAAAGAAGGCCATATTTCCCTGGATGAACCAGATGATGCGTCGGGGCGTATCGACGATATCGTCGATGAAATCATTGAGCTGTGCATCGAAAAACGGGGCTCGGTCGTTTTTATTCCCGATGGCGAACTTCCCACCTTTGATCGAATTGGACTGATCACGCGTTATTAATCTTTGAATCGGAAGCAGGTGTAAAGCGCCCCAGTACCCAGTACCACACCCGGTAAGAAACCCATCCGATCAGGATCATCACCAGCAGGGTAGTATACCGCGGAGCGGGCAAACTCAATGCCAGTGTCAGTGCAAAGGCAAAATTGTCGTACATCTCTATGGGGGAGGTCCAGAAGGGCTCGTCAGGCAACTTAACCATCCGGTGGGTCAAGAGTAT
>JASBTH010000307.1 GCA_030148525.1 Saprospiraceae bacterium
TCTATCTTTTACATGGGGGTAAACGTCGGCTCCCTGCTGGCCACCCTCACCTGCGGCTACGTTGCCGAGCGCATCAACTGGCACCTGGGCTTCGGCCTGGCCGGCTTCGGTATGGTGCTCGGCCTGATCGTATTCTGGTTCGCCGTTCGCAATGGTCGATTCGAAGATAAGGGCCTCGAACCCGATCCGGAAGATGCCCGTTCCTCCTGGAAGCTGGGCCTTAGCAAGAATGCCATCGTCTACATTGGCTCCATTCTCTTCCTGCCCATCGTGGTACTCTTTCTCGACCTGGATACCGTACTCTCGGCCATCCTGTCGATCGGTAGTTTGGTGGTGTTGGGGTATTTCGTTTTTTATGCCTTTACGGCAAAAGACAAAGCGGAAGGGCAGCGACTGCTCGTGGTTGCGGTGCTTTTCTTCTTCCACGCGGTATTCTGGGCCCTCTTTGAGCAGGCGGGCTCCTCCCTTACCCTCTTCGCCGAAAGCAATGTCGACCGGGTGGTGATGGGCCAGGAGATACCGGCCAGCCAGTTCCAAAGTCTGAATCCACTGTTCGTGATCATTTTCGCGCCCATCATGTCGTGGTTGTGGTTGCGTCTGAATAAAGCCAAAAAAGAACCCAGTACCCCGATGAAATTCGTCTTGGGCCTGTCACAACTGGCACTTGGATTCGTGGTTATCGTACTGGGGGCGCGTTATTTTGCCGACGACGGCCTGGTACCCATTATCTTCCTGGCGGTCATGTACCTCTTCCACACCACGGGCGAGCTCAGCTTGTCGCCGGTAGGCCTGTCGATGGTCACCAAACTTGCGCCCGGCAAAATCGTTGGTTTTGTAATGGGGGCCTGGTTTCTCTCCATCTCCCTGGCCAATTCCATGGCTGGCCAGATTGGTAAACTCACCGAAGGCAGCAGCGAATCCGGAGCGGAATTGACGATTATGGAATCCCTGAATCAATACTCAGCCACCTACCTGATCTGGGGTGTCGGCGTGGTATTCGGAGCGGCCTTCCTGCTGCTCCTGCTGGTACCTACGCTGCGGCGGTGGATGCATGGAATTCATTGACAGGTTTGAGGTTTGAGGTTTGGGGTGTGAGGGCTGATGCCAGGTTAGGTTTCAGGCCACCTCAAACCCAGCCTAAAGCCTAACCTCAAACCCCAAACCTCAAACCTATAACCTGATAAAGATGTTTCGCAAACTCACAATCCTCTACGGAGCCCTGGTGTTGGGGCAGTTGCTCTTCGCTATGGTGAGCCTGTTCCTGATTACCAGTGATGGATGGGCGCATCAGCCCGATCCCATCATGGGCTTTCGCTTTGTGATACCGGGGGCAATGATTGGAGCGGCCACCTTGTCGTGGTTTTTGAATAATATGTTCCGGCAACAAACGGAGGGGCTATTTTCGCTTGATCAAAAGCTGGCCCACTACCGCAAACGGGTGATTGTACGCCTGGCCATTCTGGAGGGGGCCAACCTGCTGGCCATTGTGGGCGGCTTGCTGACCGGACACTATAATTACTTCCTGTTGTTCCTGATCGGTATGGCGTTGTTCATATACTTCCGGCCCGGTAAGAACGAGATCCGGAATGACTACGATCTCACGCCCGAAGAAGAGCAGCAATTGTGAGGAGGGACGAGGGACTGCCGGTAAAAACAGATATCCCGTCTGGCTCGCGAGCCAGACGGGCGATCTGTTTTTACCGGCGAAGTACGAAGTCAGAAATCCCCACACCTACAAACCTACAAACCTCAAACCTCACCTCAAACCCCAAACCTCAAACCTGTTTAGGGGCGAATTACTTCGCCCTTGCGCCAGACATCCAAATTCGGGCAACCATCGTAGCGTCCGTCGATGGAGATGAAGGTATCTTTGATACGATCTTCGATCCAGGTGTTGATGAACTCATTGCGCTTGCTCTCGATGGCGGCTTGCTGGATTTTTGAGTAATCCTGCGACAAGTCAGCCGTATGGGGCTGGGTGCGTGATTCCAGGCGGACAATACGGAAGAAGTAATCATCCTGTTGGCGGAAACGGAACGGATTGGAGATACCTCCAATATCCATGGTGTCTATGGTAAAGTAAATATCCGGATCCAAATCACCTACCTCGAAGAAGGTATTACCGGTTACGGGGTTTACCATGCGTCCGTCATTATTATAACTCTGCATATCCTCGAAGGAAAATTCCTTCACGGCCCGGGAGAAGTTCATAGAATCCACCACGATCAAATTGCGGATGGAGTCCAGGCGCTCTTCGGCCGCTACGAGGTCGGCATCAGTGATTTGCGGGCGGATGAGGATGTGGCGTACATTAATGGCATTACCACGACGGCCCAGCATCTGAATGAGGTGGAATCCGAAGTCGGTCTCAACTACCTCGGAGATCTCGTTATCATCCAGCTTATAGGCGGCGGCCTCGAATTCGGGTACGAACTTACCGCGGCTGGCCCACCCCAGGTCGCCACCGAGGCGACCGGAACCATCGTCCGAGTATTTTTCGGCCATTGTGGGAAAATCAGTCTCTCCGCTCATGATCATGGCACGAATTTCCTCCAGCTGTTCAATGGCTTTCTGCCGTTCCTCATCATTGATCTGCGGTTTGATAACGATCTCGCTAATCTCCACCTCGGAGCTGAAATAGGGCAAGCTATCAGTGGGGATACTATTGAAGAAAGACTTGACCTCGGCGGGCGTCACTTTTACATTGTTCATGATCTGTGACCGCATGCGCTCGGTGAGGAGCTGGTTGCGCAGGTCTTCACGGAATTGCTCCTTGACGGCACCGATTGACTGACCGTAATAGGCCTCGAATTGTTCAATATCGCCATTCATATAGCTCAGGATACGCTCAATACGTGCATCCAACTGCGTTTGTACTTCGGCCTCCGACACTTCCACACTATCCAGAATAGCCTGGTTGATAAGCAACTTATTGGCCAGCAATTGCTCGGCAATATTACAACGGGCATTTTCGGGAAGGTCACCCTGTTGGGCCAGTGACAGGGCGTGTTGTTCTTCTACCTCAGAAAGCAGTACCAACTCACTACCCACTGTTGCCACTACCTTATCGATCATCTGGCGCTGACCAATGGCGGTCAGGGAAGTTGCCAGAAACAGCGTCATCAGTGCGAAATACCTCATAAGTCCTTTTTTGCTAAAGACGCACATCAACCCCTTGGGGTTGTGTGCTTTTGATTATTCTGTGAAAATCCGAATATTATTCTTGCGCATTTCGAGTTCGTACAGGTCCTCTCGTTTCTCTTTGAGGATCTTCATCTTGCGCGAGTGCAGAATTACTTTTCGAGCCTGGTCCTCAATATAGCCCAGCGGTGCGATCTCCGTGCGGTTCTTCACCTCGTATACACGCAAATAGTACTGAAAGTTGTCGTCTTCCTGGCGAAGATCCCTTCGATAGATGGCATTTTCAGGAGTAATGGTTTCCTGCGGTAGCTCCATGGACAATTGCTCGATACGAATCCAGCTGCTGTCGGCCAGTTCGTAGGTGCTGGCGTACTGCTCGGCATAGGTGCGCAGCTTCATCAGGTTATTTCCCTGATTAATGCCCGACCACCAGATGCGCAGACTATCTGATTGTGGTACCGGCAGCGGCACTTTGATGAAATGGCACCGGACAATAGGCGTCTCCAGCTCGAATTGCTCTTTATTCTTCTCGTAGAAGCTTCGCAACTCCTGATTGGCAACAGTGGAGTCGAGTAGCTCCTCCACCAGTACCTGTTCGTAGGTATTGCGCAGGAGAGATGCCCGGTAGTCCCTTACCAGTTTGTCGATGTTCAGGTCCTGGGGCAGATTGCGCTCCGCCTCGTTGAGGATAAGTGCCTCCCGCACCCAACGGTCCACGTAGGCGTTGATGATCAGGTTGCTGTCGGCACCTGAAGTCCCTTCCGGAAACATACCGTCGAGCTCCGACAGGTACAGCCGCCGGTTTTTTACCTCGGCCAGTAGTTTGTCTTCCTGGTCTCCGCCCGCGTTGGTTTGCTGGCACCCACTCAGGATAATAGTGAGTGCTGCCAGGGCGTACATCCACTTTTTCATAAGCCTCTGTTTCGGTCCGCAAAGGTAGCCAAAAAATTAGAGTTGATTTTGGTAACTATCCCGCAATAATACTATTGACCACGCACCAGACTTTCCAATACTTTTTCGTTGACGGAAACCTCGTACTGCTCACGCAGTCCGGCAACCCATTCTTTTTCGAGCTTATCCTGGTAGTCGGCAATGACATAACCGCGAGCCTCCTCCAGCTTCTTGTCGGCTGGTGGGAGTATCTCTTCGATCTTCATAAAGCTGTATTGGTTCTTGGGGCGGTCCAGCTTGGTGGTCGTCAGGCTATTGGCTTCCCAGGAATCCAGGGAGGCGGCCTCGGGGCTTTTACCCTGCTCAATGGTCATTTCCCGGAAGCCGCTAAGGGCCGTGCCGAAACGCTCGCGAACCTCATCCGGGCCGTGACCGGCGGCGTATTCCCGCAGCGCATTGAGCTGGTTTTTATTGGCCATACTTACGGTATACTCCGATACGATCGCCCGGGTATTCCAGCGGTATTTTCCTTTGACATCCTTGAAGAATTCACGCAGCCCGGTGGTATCCTCGGAGGCTTTGTCCCAGACTTTCATCTTGGTCACCTCGAATAGCAGAATGCCTTCCCGATATTCCCGCATCAGGGCCTTGAATTCCGGATATTTATCTTCCAGCTGTTGTTCCTCGTGGCGCAGGGTACTTTCCTTGACGAACTCCTGGTACAACTGCTCAATGCCATCACCGATGGGCGTATTGCGACCCAGCTGCATGCGTTTGCGGGTGTTGCGGGCCAGGTAGGCTGCAAAATCTCCCACGGTATAGCGGTTATCAGCGAGGGTGAATAACACCTCTTTGGATGGCTTAGCGGGTGCCTGCCAACGGAAGGTGAAGAGGGTGTCGTTTTGGGTGGTTTTAAATTGCTCCAGTACGGGCCGGTATTCGGTGAAATCAGCATCTTTCTGAATCTGCTGGATCATGGCGATCTGCGCCGCCTCGTAGCGGGGGTCTTTTTTGATCTGTGCTTCCAGGCGTCCGCGAGCCTGATCATAGGGCTCTACACCTTTTTTGCTGATGCGTTTGATGATGTGCCAGCCCACGCTTGACTGCACGGGCTCGGTATAGGCGCCATCCTGCTCAATACCAAAGGCGGCATTTTCAAAGGCCGGCTCGAATTGATTAATACCAAAAAAACCGATGTATCCTCCCTGTTGAGCGGTGCGGCTGTCGCCGGAATTATTGCGGGCTAATTCTTCAAAATTCGCTCCGTTCTCGAGTTGCTGGTAGATGTCGTCTGCCCTGGCCTTTGCGTTGGGTTCGCTGTCGCGGATGAGGATATGGGCTCCCTCCATCTCACCCCGCGCCGGACGCTTGCCGGTGATCTTGATCAGGTGGTAGCCGGCGGGGGTACGCACGGGATCAGAAATGGTATTTAGAGGCAGCTCGTAGGCCGTTTTCTCCATCTCGTAGAACCCCTGCGGGAAAAGCACATTGACGTAGCCGATGTGGCCCCCGTTTTGCTGAACCGAGGGGTCGCCGGAATACTGTTTGGCCAATTCGGTGAAATCACCCCCCTTAGCCAGCCGATCCTTCACTTCCAAGGCCATTTTATAGGCGGCCATAGTGTCGGAGGGCGGGGCATTGGGCGGCACACTAAAGACTATATGATTGAGGTCGATATCCTGCTTGCTGCGATCGTAGGCTTCGCGTACCAGCCGCTCGGTGACCTCCTTATTGATGAGGTAGGAATCGGCCAACTGACGGCGATAGCCTTCCAATTCCTGTTGGAGCTGTTCAATAGTGTCGAGCTGCATATCGCGGGCCTTTTGGACCTTCAGCTTAAATTTGACATAGAGGTCGAGGTATTCATCCAGTGATTCTCTGGAGAAATTCGCCTCCGCTCCGTTGGTTTTAGAATAGATATACTTAAACTCCGATACCCGAACCGGCTTATCCGCTACGGTGAACAGAACCGGATCGTCCGACTGAGCGTGGAGGGACAGTCCGGAGACCATCAGGCCCAGCATCAG
>JASBTH010000461.1 GCA_030148525.1 Saprospiraceae bacterium
TGAAGCACAGCCGCTCAATGTGCTCGGCACCGTGATCTCGGTAGTGCTGATCACAGTTATTCCGGTATCCTTCGGGATGGTCATTCACCAAAGAGCACCTGATTTTTCCCGTCGCATGGATCGGCCTGTACGCATCTTATCGGCCATTTTTCTGGCCCTCATCATTATAGCGGCCATCCTGAAAGAACGGGCTAATATTGGTGCTTTCTTTGCGCAAGCAGGGCCAGTCGCCCTGGCCCTGAATGTGATTACCCTGGCCATCGGCTATTACGTAGCCAGGTGGTTTAGACTACCCACCCGCCAGCAGCGGACCATCTCCATCGAATCAGGTATACAGAACGGCACTTTGGGTATTACCATCGCCGCTACCCTCATCGGTAATTCGGCCATGACCATACCCTCGGCCATCTACAGCCTGATCATGTTCGGTACGGCCATTGTGCTGATCTATTGGGGGAATCGCGACACCGTCAGTGGGCAGACCCAGGGGTGATTCATTTCGCTTCCGCTAAAAAATGAGCTATGAAAGTCCTTCGCACACCTGAAGATCGATTCGCTGATCTGCCCGACTTTCCCTTTGATTCCCATTACCTGGACGTTGGGGACGGGCTTCGCATGCACTACCTCGACGAAGGCCCCCGCGATGGCGCCGTAGTACTTCTATTGCACGGCGAGCCCGGTTGGTGCTACCTGTATCGTCATATGATCCCGCCCCTGGCAGATGCCGGTTTCCGCACCATCGCTCCCGACCTGATTGGCTTTGGTAAATCCGATAAACCCACCCAACAAAGCAATTACTCCTACCAGGCCCACCTCAACTGGACCAACAGACTGTTCGATCAATTGGTACTCAACGATGTTCGGCTCTTTTGTCAGGATTGGGGCGGACTGATCGGCCTTCGATTGGTGGCGTGGTGGTAACCCTACCGCACCTTCTCAAATCGCTCTCCATCCGTATATAACCCCACCACTTTACCATCCTCCAGCAGGAATTGGAGTACCGTGCCACGGCCCGGGGTCATCTCAACCCGGATGGTGTTGGTCTCCGGAAAGGGGGTTGCCACGCATTCCAGATTCCCACTATGCACGTGCAGGGATGCATCGGTGGGAGTAACGGTCACCGTTCCGTATTTATCACTGGTGAACGTGCCGGCATAAGCGGGGAAATCGTATTCCAACTGCCAGGTGCGCCCGGCCCGATTATCGCGATCGGCCGCAATACGCTTGCTCGTTTTTTTGGAGGAAGCTAACATCTTCTTCAATTTCTTGTCATACTCGGCTTCCACCTTCTCCGGATCGCCATACCACCAATCGTAGACAAAACCGGCTAATAGGCTCATAATATTGTCGCCCCAAAAACCTTCGTTGGTGAGTACCGCTACGCCGATCTTGGCCTCGGGGTCGAAGGAGAAATGGGTCAAATAACCGGGATACCCACCAAAATGGTTCACATTGGGGTGATCGTGGAAGGTCCCAATTCGCCATCCGTATCCGTAGTAAGCGCGGCCAAAACCACCATAATCATCCCCGCCCGTCTGCACGTGTTTTTGGTGAGAAGCCCGGATGTGCGCAGCCGGAATGACTTGCTTCCCGTCCAACTTCCCGTCGTTTAATTGCAGTTGCAACCACTTCCCGGCATCGGTGGCCGTGGTGATCAGCCCGCCGGCCGACTGCATGCTCTTATCCGTCTTGATCAGTGATGCTTCCTGAAAAGGCTCACCGATCAGGTTCAGATGGGGTTTGGCCAGGGTCCAGCCGGGTTGATCCACCTTCGACATGTAAGCGGTGGTACGCGTCATTCCGGCGGGTTCAAAGATCAGCTCCGCCAGCCAGTCCTGCCATGGTTTGCCCGTTACCTTGTCGGAAATGATGGTGTACAGGTTATAGCCGAAATTGGTATACTGGAAATTACCCCGACCGGCATCGTTACTGGTGGTGTATTGCAACAAGTCGATCAGTGTCGCCGGGTCGTGCTCGCCGGTGTAAGCTAAGCGATACACGATCGGGTCGTTCGACATCCCGGAGGTATGGGTGATCAAATCGCGAATGGTCACCTTATCCGCTTCCAGTTCGGGGGCAAATTGGGCTTCCGGCAGATACTTGGTGATGGGATCCTCCATCTTAATAATACCCTGTTCGTCCAGGTGTTGAGCGATCAATGCCGTGTACGCCTTGGTGCAGGAAGCAATGTAAAAGTTGGTATTAGCGTCGACTGGTTGATTGCCAATGGAGACGGCATCAACGTACACGGTCCGGTCCGGACGCACGATAGCCAATCCTATGGCGGGTACTGCTCCCAGGTCTTCCATGGCTTTCGCCAAAAAGTTTTCGGAGGCTTTCGCCAGCGCTTGTTCTTTGGCCGGCTGGCCCTGCAGCATCCAGGCTGTTCCTAAAAATGCGATCAGTACAACTAATTTTGTGTGCATGTTTCGAGTGATTTTGTGTGTAGCCACAAAAATCACCCGTTCAGTGGCCAATGTCTTGAATAAATGAAACATCCTGCAGCAAATTCCTTACCTGACCGGGAGTACATTGGAGTTCTTTCTTCAATTGCCGACAAAAATGGGCCTGATCGGAAAACCCCTGGGCATAGGCGATCTGCGAGAGGGGATCCCTGGATGACCCCAGCAAGTCAAGGGCCTGTTGCAGGCGCCGGTACTGTACGTACTCCTTGACCGAGCACCCGTAATGCTGCCGGAAAACCCGTGCTAAATGCACCGGGTGGACTCCCGCTTTATTTGCCAGTTCCCGCACCCGAAGGTTTTCGGTAAAGCAATCGTCAATCTCCGTTTTGATCCGTGCCAGCCAGTCGGGCAAGACCTGTGTATGCTGGTCCAAAGGTTCTGGCAGGCCACCGAGCAGTTCGATCAATAGTTCGGGAACATCCGGAGCCGGTGCCTGCATTTGCCTGATAAAGCGGAGGATGGGCAACTGCGCTCCCTGATGATACCATTGGTAGGTATCGCCTTTCGGCAAAAAGGCGGGGAGTTGATCGCCATCGAAGAGCACCGAAAAAATGCGTGCTCCCCGCCTGCCATACCTATTGGCGTGTTTTATATCCTGCGGCTTGACAACCAGACTGAAAGCGCCAGCCTCCACCTCTGTTCCACCGGTTCGTTCCAGGAGATCGCCCCAAAGCACCATGCTGATGCGGGCGCAGGAGTCATAATGCAGCGGACTTTGTTTGTTGGCTACGTACTGATTGTCAGAATAATGATACGGGGTCATGCGCTTTTTGGTAGAAAGACACATCCCCTTGCCAAAGGTTGGAAGAAGGAAATGAGCAGTGCTCAATGCTCGGTGCTCAATGGGCTGCTAAATGCTGAATACTCCAAGTATACCTTTTCTAACGAAGTGGCCCATCCTAGAAAATAATCTACCTAAGCTAACCGGTAGAAAATCTGGATAATGGCTATTCCACTTTTCTTAATTCAACATTTAACATTGAGCATTCATCATTACCACAAAACATTCCCATCCCTAATCCTTTGGAAAAGAAAAGAATTAAAACAATACATGGAGGAATTACCCCAAATAGATCAGGATACCTGGCAAACGATTAAGGAGCAATTTGTGGATTTTCTGTTTCAGGTCGGACCGAAACTGATGTTATCGATCATCCTGCTGGTGGTCGGTATTTTATTGATCCGACTCCTTAGTAGGCTAATTCGCAAAACCTTCCGCAAATACAGTGTGGAGCCTTCTCTGGCTACTTTCATCGATAGCCTATCCAAGTTTTTGTTGTATGCAACCCTGATCATTACGATCGGAACTACCCTTGGCATCAAAACCTCCTCTTTCGTAGCTATCATCGGTGCGGCCGGTATTGCGATTGGTGTGGCCCTGCAGGGGCGTTTGGCGAATTTCGCAGGCGGCGTGCTTATCCTGGTGTTTAAGCCCTTTAAGGTTGGCGATTTGATCTACGTGAACGGCTGCCTCGGCACGGTCATCAAGATCGATATTCTATATACCCGTCTACAAACCTTCGACAATCGGATCATCACCATGCCGAATGGCAATGTGGCCAATAGTGATGTGGACAATCGCACCATGCAGCCGACGCGACGCCTGGAGTACAAACTGAAATTCGATTTCGGTACCGATATAAAGCGGGTTCGCCGGGTGGTGGTGGAAGCGCTTAAAGATCACCCCAAGGTGTTGGAGCAACCCGCACCCGATCTCTGGCTAGACGAGATTGGCGAATACGACCTGAAAGTAAATGCCCGCAGCTGGGTGCGCCCCGAAGACTTTTGGCCTACCTACTGGCAACAACTGGAAGCCATCAAAGAAGCCCTGGAACGAGAAGGTATCTCCTTCCCCGTACCCAAGCAGCAAGTCAATTGGCCTCAGCCGGAGGTGAGCAATAATTAAAAATGAGTAATGGTCAGTGCTGAATGCTCAATGGAGATCTTATTTCCACATTGAATATTTAGCACCGAGCATTGAGCATTCCTGGATGTAAAACGTACATAATCAGTCTGTCCGGATACGCCGGATCCTCAGGCTCCATAGAATGATCAGTAAAACGATCCCGGCTGACAACCAAAAAATATTGGAGAATGCCCATCCTGCATCCAGCAGCAAACCAAAGCTGACCGGTCCCAGGGCGGTACTGAACACCATGACCATGGTGAAGACACTGCGAACAGTACCAATGATCTTGGTGCCGAAAAGCTCCGCAAACAGCGCATTCTTGATCGTACTACCACCACCATTGGAAACGGCGATCAGCACCAGGGCAGCCGGGTAACCCATGGGATGGTTTACTGCGGCCAGAATGGTGATCCCCAGTATGTAGGGCACCAACATGACCGGAAAAAGATATTTTGCCGAAAGGCGATCAACCAATGGACCGGAACCCATCATCGATAAGGCACTGGCCGTGGCGTAAACAGACAACGAACCCGCTACCCAAGT
>JASBTH010000314.1 GCA_030148525.1 Saprospiraceae bacterium
AGGTGGCTTCCAACCAGCAATACGTCCCATCTTTGCGGCGAAAACGATATTCAAAGGGACTATGCCCTTCCTGCCCGGTGGGGCGTTCCAGACTTTTTGCCAATACTAATTCCCGGTCATCCGGATGGATGTATTTCATTCGATCCAATTCCCTGAACTGATCGGGTAAATACCCCAGGGTTCGTTCAACGGAGGGACTTACGTAGGTCAATTCACCGTTCCGGTAAAAGCCAATAATATCATTGCTATTAGCCGCAATGAGCCGGTATTTCCTATCTGCGGCATCTTTTTCCCGCTCTACTTTTTTACGCTGTGTAATATTGCGAAAAATCCCTCTCGATAGCATTCTGCCTTCTAAGTCGCGTTGCATGTGAATACTGCCCTCCAGATAAATTTCGTCACCTTCGCGTGTCAGGAAGGTTAATTCGACATTCTCTTTGCGTGGATTGGATTCTAAATCCTGCAACAGGTTTTTGCAGTGTTCGTGCTGCTTGGGATGGATGACATCAAAGATTTGTATTTGGTTGACTTCCGCTCTGGAATACCCCAGGGTTTCACACCACGATCGATTCACGTACACATAGTTACCCTGCGCATCAACACTTTGGATCAGGTCATTGGCTTCATCCAAAAAAGCACCTAACCTATCCCGCTGCTTTCGCAAAAAAGAATAGGAAACATCTCCCTGGTCCTTCCTCAGCAACCGATTTGCCAGCAACACGCCTATGACTCCAAGGACCACACCGATCAGAAGATTGATGCCCAGAGAGAAGACAACCAACACGAGCTCTCCCGGGTGCTGCCAGGGTAAATAGCTGATCAGCAGAGGAGAGCCGGGTATCGCGAAGCAAAGTGACTTCACGATGTGTTTGGGAGTAAAGGAACCGTTGGGTTTCGACGAAACAGTGAATCGAATTAAAAGGGATACCATACCAAACATTAAGACCGGATCGGGCCGGTGTTGATGAAAAAGGCCTGGTTTCTTTCGGAAGAAAGGTAAAGAACCAAACCATTGGATTGGTTTTGACGCTGTAATCGGGCAGCGATGTTACGCTGGCAACCGTAATCCTTATTGTACGCTATTTTGCTTCTCTGGTTGCCTGATTTTCAGAATACCCGTTATGAACCAGGGTTGGAATAAGGTGTTTCAACAATTCGCACCGGCGTTTACCAATAATTTCGCTTCCCAAAGTGGTTTGAAAACTCACCCCCTTTTGGAAGCCGTATATTTCTAACTTTGCCCTTAAATATCGACATGATGACAATTCGCCACTCTGTATTACTCTTGTGTTGCCTGGGCATGGCCAATATATCCCTGGCCCAGCAATTCTACAAGGGATATTACCTCACCCTGGAATCCGATACTGTTCGCGGGCAAATCCAGGATAATGGATACATTCAAAACAGTCAGGTTTGCATCTTCAGAACGGATGAGGAAGCCAAACCCGAGGAATTCACAGCAAACGATATTCTTTCCTATTCGTTGAACGGAGAATCGTACCGGGCCCGGGCTCTGGAACTAACGGGAAGGAACAAGGAAACCGTAGTGGATGTATTTGTCAGAACCCTCGTCGGGGGTCAATTGAGCCTGGTTACCTTTAATGATCGCAGCGGGGGCCAGCACTATTATCTCCAGGACCAAGAACACGGGACCGCAGAGTTAACAGTTTCTACCCGCACGGTAGACGATAAGCGATTTACCGACCGGCGTTATCGCGGTGTATTCAAACTATTCACCAGCGATTGCAGCCAAGACCTGGGTATCGACGATATGCCATTCCGCGAAAAAGACATGGTCACTGCAGTTATCGACTACAATAAATGCATGGGGTACGACGATGTTCAGGTTGCAGAACCCACCCAAAGAGGCATTAATCTGCAGCTTATGGGCCAGGCGGGTATGACCTATTACAGCCCGCTCGAATTTACCGCCGTAAGCAACGTATTTGTATTGTTTGATGAACAACCAGACCTGAAAGCCCTGGTCGACCGGGATATGCAACCTTCTATCCAACCGACGGCCGGAGCAAATCTGCTCATCTCCAGCCCCAAACAACCCAACTTCTTTTTTATCACCGGAGTGCACTACAATCCGCTGGTTTGGGAAAGCAGTGACGGTGTGGAGCGCTTTGAGTATCAGATGATCGAAATCCCCATCCTATTACAGTACCAATTTACCGCCAAACGATACACCAAGGTCACTCCGTTTGTACAGTTTGGCTTAATTGCCCCCCTGCAGCTGAGCTACAGCAATACAAATGACGGCATTTTCAATCTGATCGAACTGGAAGTGATCGACGAAGAAACTCAGGAGGTTGAACGCAATCTAATCGGTACTGCCCCGCTGACGGAAGATGTGGTTGACTTCACCCAACTTATCCGCATCGGAGCTGGTACTCAAATACAACTGTCGAACAGTAAACTAATGCTGCAAGCAAACTACGGGTTCCAGGTGGAATCTAACCTCAGCAATAATCTGCTCGCCAAGTCAAACCACAATATCGAATTCCGGTTGGGATGGATTCCCAATTGGTTCTGAGCGGACGCATCAACCCAAAAAACAGAAACAGGTCACCTGCTGAGCAGATGACCTGTTTTTGTTTTTGGGTAACGAAAATCACCGTATTTTTGAAAACATAAAACACAACCACCTCGTTTGGATAAAAAAAAATTTAGATTTGCCTAAAAATAATAAGCCCACATGAAGAAACCTGCTCTCTTTGCTTACTGGTCGTCTTTGCTATGCGCTTTGTTTTTGACTATTTCGGGTTGTACCATAGATAATAGCCAAACCTCTGATCTTTCCGGTATTGAAGGACCACTACAGATCGTATGCACCACCGGTATGATCGGTGATGCTATGGCCCGGGTGGCGGGGGACCGGGCAGAGGTAGTCTCTCTGATGGGACCAGGAGTGGACCCGCATTTGTACAAGGCTACTCAAGGGGACTTGCGGAAACTCAACCAGGCCGATGTGGTATTCTTCAACGGACTGCATCTGGAAGGAAAAATGGGTGAAGTATTGGAAAAAGTGGGCCGGCTTAAGCCGGTAATCGCTCTGGGAGACAGTTTGCCCAGTCAACGACTGATCAACTCAACCAATTACGCCAGCGCTTACGATCCGCATATCTGGTTCGATGTAGCGCTTTGGTCAGAAGCAGTGGGCCGGGCCACGCAGACCCTCGCCAAACTAGATACAGCCCACCGCAATCAGTACCTGGAAGGCTATGCGACTTTCCAAAAGGAGTTGGAAGCCCTCGACGGGGAAGTCACCCGTCAGATCCAGGAAATACCCGAAGAGCAGCGTATTCTGATCACTGCCCACGATGCATTTGAATACTTCGGGAAAGCCTACGACATTGAAGTGCGGGGACTTCAGGGAATCTCCACCGTTTCCGAATTTGGTCTAAAAGACATAAGTAATCTTGTCAATCTGATTGTCGACCGGAGCATTAAAGCAGTTTTCGTGGAGAGCTCTGTTCCCCGAAAATCGCTGGAAGCGGTGGTAGAGGGGTGTGCGCAACGCGGCCATAAAACAATTATCGGTGGTACTCTTTACAGTGATGCCATGGGTGCTGCCGGTACGCCAGCCGGCACTTACCCCGGAATGGTTCGCGCCAATGTACAAACCATTGTTTCGGCTTTAAAATAGGTAACCATGCCACAAACTGCCCTTGAAATACATAATGTAACTGTGACCTATGATCGTCGGCCGGTACTATGGGATATCGACTTTTCGCTGCCCGAGGGGCAATTGGTGGGCATCGTAGGCCCTAACGGGTCGGGGAAAACGACCCTCCTGAAAAGTATTATGGGGTTGGTCGAACCCAGCAGTGGTTACGTGCGACTATTCGACCAACCGCTCGACGAGGTACGGTCCCGAATCAGCTATGTCCCCCAGCGGGAATCCGTTGACTGGGACTTTCCGGTCAGCGTACGCCAGGTGGTCCGCATGGGGCGCTACCGACGGGGAAATATGTTTAGCCGGCTCAGTGCGGAGGACAAAAGGAAAGCCGATGAAGCCCTGGAAAAAGTAGGCATGTCGACCTTTGCCGACCGGCAGATTTCCCAATTATCCGGGGGGCAACAGCAGCGGGTCTTCATTGCCCGTTCACTGGCCCAGGAAGCCGATCTCTATTTAATGGACGAGCCCTTTGCCGGAGTGGACGCGGCTTCGGAAGATGCCATTCTGACCCTGCTGCGCACCATGAAGGAGGCCGGAAAAACGGTAATCATCGTACACCACGATTTACAGACAGCCCGCGAGTTCTTCGACTGGATGGTATTGCTCAATACTCGCCTGGTGGGAGTTGGCCCCATTGAAGAGGTATTTACGGCCGATCATTTACGCGAAGCGTACGGCGGACAATTGACCATACTGGCCAAGGTAGGTGACTTGCTGAAGGAGCGCGAATTTCCCGTACGGGAAGAACAATTTCGGGATAAACCATGATGGAATTTTTCACTTTCTCCGATCCGAATGTCCGGCTGGTAGCATTTGGCTCCGTGCTGCTGGGTGCCAGTGCGGCCGTGGTGGGTTGCTTTACGTTTTTGCGAAAGCGAGCCCTGGTTGGTGATGCCATTGCCCACGCCATCCTGCCCGGCGTCTGCCTCGGTTTTATAGTGTCTGGCACTAAAAACCCCTGGATCCTCCTGGCCGGAGCGGTTGTTTCGGGTTGGTTAGCCCTGTTGGTAATGGACTTCATGACCAACCGATCAAAATTAAAAACCGACACCGCCATCGGAGCTGTGCTTAGTGTGTTTTTTGGTTTGGGCATTTTGCTGCTAACGGCCATTCAGCACTCGGGAGCTGCTAACCAGGCAGGGCTCGATAGTTTTTTATTCGGTAAGGCTGCCTCCATGAACCGGCAAGACAT
>JASBTH010000337.1 GCA_030148525.1 Saprospiraceae bacterium
GGTACGCTTTCTCCGGTCCGCACCGATGACCTGGCGGCCCACGTAATTCGAACGCTGATGGAACGCAACCCTACCATCGACGGCGAAGCGGTAAACGAGGTGATTATGGGCTGTGCCAATCAGGCGGGCGAAGATAATCGCAACGTAGCCCGCATGGCCCTGCTTCTGGCCGGCCTTCCCTGGTCGGTACCCGGTGAAACCGTTAACCGCTTGTGTGCCTCGGGGATGTCGGCAGCCATCCACGCCCACCGGGCCGTTCAGACGGGCGATGGTGACATTTTCGTGATTGGCGGTGTAGAGCATATGACCCGCGGGCCCTGGGTGATTTCCAAAGTATCCAAGGCCTACGGCCGCGATGCCCAGATGCACGACTCCTCCTTCGGGTGGCGGTTCGTGAATCCTAAAATGAAGGCCATGTTCGGTACCGACTCCATGGGGCAAACGGCCGAAAATCTGGCGCAGCAATTCGCTATCAGCCGGATCGATCAGGATACCTATGCCTTCCACTCCCAGCGCAAGGCCGCCGAAGCACAACGGGAAGGACGTCTGGCCGAAGAGATCGTTCCGGTCGAAATTCCCAAGCGTAAGGGTGATCCCATCATTTTTAAACTGGATGAGTTCATTCGACCCGAAACCACCCTGGAGGTCCTCGCCAAACTACGCACAGCCTTCAAAAGCCAGGAAGATGGCGGAACGGTGACCGCAGGCAATGCCTCTGGTCTGAACGACGGAGCTGCAGCCATGCTCCTGGCATCCGAAGAAGGAGTCAAAACACATAATCTGACGCCTAAAGCCCGCATCGTTTCCTCGGCTGTGGTCGGCGTGGAACCACGCATCATGGGCATCGGACCGGTGGGAGCTTCCCGCAAGGCACTAAAAAAAGCAGGGCTGACCCTGGATCAAATGGATATCATCGAGATCAACGAAGCCTTTGCCGCACAGGTCCTCGCCTGTACCCGCGAACTCGGCCTGGCCGATGATGACCCCCGCATCAACCCCAATGGTGGAGCCATTGCTATCGGGCACCCGCTCGGCATGACCGGGACGCGTATTTTGCAAACGGCAGCCCTGGAATTGCAGCACACCAAAAAGAAATACGCATTGGTAACCATGTGCGTAGGTGTAGGGCAGGGTTATGCCACTATCCTGGAACGAGTATAGCCTTATTGTTAAAACCGATATCCGAAGGTAAGATAGGTTCGAAGCCTCGACTCGACCAGTGCGTCCGCATCGAAGGGATACATTAGCGATAGACGAATGGGGCCAACAATGGTTTTATAGCCAAAGCTGAGTTGGCCCCCTCCCAGAAAGATGTCGGCATCGGGCAGGGCGGAAGCATCCAGTTCATCGGGCAGGCCAAAAAAACCGGCATTTGCGTCCAGGCTTACCATCAGGTTGTCGGTCAGGAAGTGCTGATAACCCAGCCGCAGGCCAAAAGCCAGTTGAACGGGTAGTTCGTGGGGATCCAACCCGAAAAAAGGTATGGACCGGCTCGATACCGACTGTGGGCCGCCCAGAAGGAAAAACTCGGAAAAGTTGTTTCGCAAGTTGAAAACGGCACCGACAAAGGGTGAAACCCGAATACTTGCCCGTCGGTTAACGGGAATGAACCCCTCCAGTACCATGCGGACTTTCCCGTAATTCCCACTTGGCAATACGGAGTCCTGAGCAGCGACAGGTGTATCCGTCTGGTGTTCCCGCAAGGTAAAGTCACTATCAAACACTGCACCGCCTTCCAGCATAAAGTAGGCTCCCCGTTCCGGAAAAACATTGTTGTTGAGTGAATTCCACTCAATGCGTCCGGTACCCTGGGCAATACTTCCATTGATCTGATCCACCTCCAGGGCATCCGGCCCCGACAGAGGCTCAAATGTCAATTCTTCCATATCACCAGCCAGGGTCAATAAAAAGTTGGATCCGTACCGTTTTTTAATCCCTAATTCGATCCGGGAGCTGATCATGCGGTATCTACTCTGTTCGACTCCCCCCTGCAGTAATGGCAGACGGTCTTTTTGCAGCAGCCAGTCCCCAAAGGCCATAATATCCCTATCCCGGTTGAGGTATTTCAGATAGTTGAGATTGACCCGGTAGTGATCGGTGATCCGACTGGTCAGCATCAAACGGTCGGCCTCGAGAAAAATGTTACGCAAGGATATATTGAATAAAAATCCGGCATTGGTGTATGAATCATAGATCAGTGCTGTCCGCAATAAGCGGGTTAGTTTTTCTTTGCATTTGATCTCCAACACATTTGCATCCTCTTCTTTTTGCAAGGAATAGGTAACCGTCTCAAACAGATTCGTTCCGTATAAATTATCGAGGATTTGGGAAAAACCGTCGACCGACACGACATCCCCCGGAGCAATCTGGGCCCGGCCTAATATTTCACCGTCTGATAAGTACGTATTACCAGTGACCCGAACTTCGTCGATAACGATATTCTCAATAGTGGGTAATACAACCGGATCCGGTTGGGGGCCGTACTGATCGAGCTCACGGGCCAACTCCCGCAGATACTCGATCTTGTCCCTGGCTGCATCCTCTCCGGCCTGAATAATAGCTTCGTAGCGATTAAAATCACCGGCCGAAAACTTAGTCAGATCAGGTTCAATATAAATGTCGAGGTAAGGGAGCTGCTTTTGGGCATCTTCCAGGCTCATCAGGAAAGCCAACTGCCCCAGGATTTGATTGAACGAATACAACTGATCCCTGCCTTTTCGCACGGCTCCGGTATAGGCCCCGATGACCCTTTGTGCCCCCATATCGACCACCTCTTTTACCGGGAAGTTTCGGATAAATCCACCGTCGACCAAGACCATGGTATCGCTCTGAACAGCGGTAAACACCGTAGGTATGGCCATACTTGTACGCATAGCTTGCGCCAAATCCCCCTCCTCCAGGACTACAGACTGGCCCTTGACCACATCGGCCGCTATACAACGGAAGGGAATCGGCAGTTGGAAAAAATCATTAATGTGGTAAGCGCGCAGGGAAAGGTAGTTGAGCAACACCATGATCTGTTGCCCCTCGATCAGGCCGCTCGGAGGGCGCACTACCCAGCCATCGATCGGAAGCTCTAAAAACTCATTATTGAAATACAACTTCTCTTCGAAGACTACTTCTTCCAGAAAGAGATCATCACTGAGTACCC
>JASBTH010000468.1 GCA_030148525.1 Saprospiraceae bacterium
GATTATTTTTCTGTGATTCCGTACCAATACTGCGTACGTTCGGTGGTGGGAAGCCCGCAAACAGTGGGGAGCTCTGGTAAATAACACCCGGAATTTTGCTATTTACGTAAAGGCCATGTTTCCAAAAGATGATAAGGAAACACACCGGTATTTTGCCAAGCACATCTCCAATTTTTGCCTTGCTCTTGCCGAGCACCTTCGGGAGGGGGTTCACGTGGACAAACTGATCTACCTGACCGATGACGACCGCAAGGTATACGCTGAGAAAAACCATATTCCCAACCATATCTCCCTGCAGCTGTACGAACGACTGGTAATGGCGCACCGTCGGGAAGAGATCAATTTGGGGGACTACCTGAATATTAAAGCACAGCACCAATCCCTGCTCGATATTCTGGGAGCCTGTGAGCGGATCAAGAAGACACCGATTCCGTTTTCGTATGCGGTGTACCTGAAAGTGTTTATTACGTTATATAGTTTGTTGGTGCCCTTCGCACTGGTAAGTACCCTTCACCTCTGGACGGTACTGGTAGTCAGTTTGCTGTTCTTTGCCTTACTGGGCATTGAGCTGATGGGAGAAGAAATTGAGGATCCTTTTGGACTGGATTGCAATGACCTGCCCACCAGCGATATGGCGCATACCATTAAACAGAATGTGTTCGAGATCCTGGAATCGCGCCACGTGCCGGTTGACGAAAAAGTGTTGTACGAAAAGATTCACTAATTACTCCTTGAACACAATAGCCCGTGCCCGGAAGATGAGGTTGTCACAATCACCTTCGGGCTGTTCCCCGATCTGATCGAACAGGATGGCCTCGGCCCCCACCTGGCGCGCTTTGCGGATCATTTGATCCTGCACATCATCAAATACGACCTGATCGGGTTGATCCTGGTAGTACATATTTCCGATGACCTGGAAAGGGCGGTCTATATCAGCTTCCGCAAAAAACAGATCGATATCACCCCGGGTGGGGAAGGGGCGTTCGGTACCAAGGTATTGTATGTTGGTTGAACAATGGGATAATGTGATCAATAGGATGGTCCAGGTAAAAAGATTTAAAACGCGATTCATTAGGCTTCGGTTTTGGATTTATTAGCAGCCACCAACCGTTTCCGCAGTTTGGAATCCGGTGAGTGTATACGAAATATACTTCGTTTTGGCAGGCCAAAGGTATACCGCTCCCGAAAAGGTTTGGGCTATGCCCAACCTTTTCACGCGAGTATATACTCGACTCGAAGTGGTTTTGCTACGCAATACTTTTTGCTGGTGTCCCAAACGACTTCGTTGTCTATCCCCCTATCTGACTTTTGCCTACCGCTAATGCAACGCTTAGGCTCTTGATTGTGTTAAATAGTAGGTTAAAGGTATCTTTAACAGGTAAGGAAGAATTATCTAGTATGAAGGTTCAGGAACTGGAAACTTTGCTTAAAAAGCACGGTCTGCGCCGCACCGATATTCGTTTGCAGGTATTGGGTGCCTTCCGGCACCAGGATATGGCTTATTCCCAGCAGGATTTACAGCAGGCAGTCGGTGAAATTGATCGCGTGACCCTCTACCGTACGCTCCGTTCTTTTGAGGATAAAGGGTTGATTCACCGGGCAATTGATGGTACCGATCAGGCCAAATACGCCCTGTGCCAGGAAGCATGTACTACCCATGAGCACAAGGATGATCACGCTCATTTTCATTGTACCAACTGTGGCCGAACTATCTGTATTGAAGATATCCAGGTTCCCAGCCTGGACCTGCCCAGTGGTTTTCAGGCCGAAGAGGCACAGATAGTCCTGCGTGGATTGTGCGATCAGTGCAGTTGATCTCTTTTTTAACCATTTTCACGCGAGCATATACTCGACTCGAAGTGGTTCGGAGTCCCAGCACGAAGTACTGCGGAGCAAAACCACTTCGTTGTCGGTATAAGAGTCAGGTCCTGCCCAGTGTATTAAAGAATTGTTATAGTAAATATCCGGCTGAAATAATGCGCGTAGAATCTTTATTCTTATCAGTAGTGTACTTACAAGATGGGGTGTAGTACCCTGTTGTTTCGAGTCGCTGTCGAGCTGAAGGCTTCATCAGAAGATTCCACGCATGAATTTTTGGAGATCGGAAAAAATTGGTTGGCGGAGTGCGATGGCTATTGTCATTGCCAACATGGTGGGGACGGGTGTGTTTACCACCCTGGGATTGCAACTGGCGGTGGTACAAAATGCCTGGAGTATCCTGTTTCTGTGGCTGGGTGGAGCGGTTATTTCCCTTTTAGGCGCTTTTTCCTATGCCGAAGTTGGTACGCACATGCCCAAATCGGGTGGTGAATATCACTTTTTATCGAAGACGATCCATCCTATGGTCGGGTATTTATCGGGCTGGGTGTCGATGACTGTTGGTTTTGCCGCCCCCATTGCCCTGGCTGCGATGGCCATGGGGGCATATCTGGAAGGTATTGCTTCTCTTTCTGCCAATCTGATTGCCTTACTTGCCATTTTGCTGATTTCCCTGATGCACTCCTTTAGCCTCAAGCGCAGTAGTCGCTTTCAGGATATTCTTACCATTGTCAAGATTTTGCTCTTATTATTTTTGGTGGTGGCTGGTTTTTGGCATCGGGAACCAGCCGGTCGCCTCGACTGGAGTAATCAGTGGCGGCAGGATATCTTTCTGCCGGCCTACGCTGTGGCCCTGATCTTTGTCACCTATGCCTATTCGGGTTGGAATGCAGCTGCCTACATCGTCGGAGAGATCAAAAAGCCGGGGCGTAACTTGCCGATCGCTCTGATTGGGGGTACCATTTTGGTGAGCGTTTTGTACGTTTTATTGCAGTTGGCCTTGCTACGGCTGGCTCCGGCCTCTTTAATGGCCGGTCGGGTAGAGGTCGGACAAATCGCAGCCCGTTTCATGTTTGGAGAACAGGCCGGCCGATGGGTCAGTATGTTGATCAGTTTCCTGTTAGTTTCCAGCATTAGTGCTATGATCTGGGTAGGGCCTAGAATCACCCGGGCTATGTCGGTCGATTACGACCTGTGGCGGTTCTTAAAAAAAGATAATGCCCAGGGCATACCGGTGCGGGCGATTTGGTTCCAGTCGGGCATCAGCGTATTGCTCATCCTCACGGGGTCGTTCGAAGAAGTACTGTTGTACAGTGGCTTTGTGCTCCAGTTGTTTACGGCAGTAACTGTGGGCAGTATCTTTGTGCTGCGACGAAGGAAAAAGCCTGCAAATGCATACCGGTCCCCTGGTTTCCCCTTCGTACAGATTTTGTACATCGGCATCAGTTGCTGGATCATTGTTTTTATGATCGCGGATAAGCCCTACGCCAGCTTGATCGGTGTGGCCAACTTAGGGATAGGGTTGCTGACGTATCGATTGAGTGGTCGCCGCCATCGGCTTTCGCCAAAAGAAGAAGCACAAAACGCTTCACACGCATTGGAAGGAGTAGGGGAGGGATAGGTGCACGGTTCAAGGTGCACGGTTCAAGGTGCACGGTCCACGGTCCACGGTCCACGGTTCATGGTCCACGGTTCATGGTCCACGGTCCACGGTCCACGGTCCACGGTTCATGGTCCACGGTTCATGGTCCACGGTCCACGGTTCATGGTCCACGGTGCAAGGTCCACGGTGCAAGGTTCAAGGTCCAAGATGCACGGTGCCCTTCTACGCCTGATGGGGCTTCGGCGGGTAGGAACGGTGGGTTATTTATACCGCTTCCGAAAAGATTTGGGCTTTGCCCAACCTTTTCACGCGAGTAAATACTCGACTCGAAGTGGTTTGGAGTCCCAGCACGAAGTACTGCGGAGCAAAACCACTTCGTTGTAGGTATATAAGCCCATAGCTTCAGTTGTGGTGGTATTGCAAGCAGTACACCCTGTTTATTTACCGCTTTAGTGGTCCATGGTTTTCAATACCCTTTACAGGATGCAATTAAAAATGGCTTTTGTACCTTTCGGAAAAAATAACCCATGCGCAGGCTTCTGTTCCTTATAGTGGTTGCCATCCTTTGGGGCAGCCTGACCCAGGCTCAGCCCGTCTATTCCCGCCAGTCCGATAAGGTCCTGGCTATTTCACTGCCTGGATTGGGAATGAGTGGCCTCAGTATGTATCTGAAAGGGAAAAACGAGCCTTTTCTGCCGGAGGATGTGTACGAACTGGATGCGATGGACGTACCCAAGATCGACCGGTGGGTCACTCGCCAGTACAATCTCACAGCTAAGCGCAATAGTGATATCACTCTTTTCACCTCCTACGTATTACCTTTTACCATGCTGCTGGGGGAAGAATCCCGACGAGATTTCGGTTCTGTGGGCCTGATTACGTTGGAAGGGCTCATCCTGAATAACGGGATCACCAGTCTGACCAAAAACATTGTTCGTCGTCCCCGTCCTTATCTGTACAATACGAATGTTCCCATGGAGCTGAAGATCAGTAAGGGGGCTCGGGAATCCTTTTTCTCCGGTCATACTTCAAATACAGCGGTGGTAAGTTTTATGACGGCCACCTTTTTCTCTGATTACTACGGAGACAGTGATATGAAGCCTTTGGTTTGGGGGTTGGCAGCCGCTATTCCAGCCTATACGGGCATTCAGCGCATGCGCGCCGGCAAACACTATCTGACGGATGTTTTAGTTGGGTA
>JASBTH010000362.1 GCA_030148525.1 Saprospiraceae bacterium
CCTAGGGACTTAGTCCGTACTCATTGTACTTCCTTCGCCCATTAGTACACAGTCATGCCCGGCACACCCCATATTTGGTCCCTAACGGGACCCCTGAAGAAGCCCCTTTAGGGGCTGAATATGGGTAGAAACGTAAATGGAAAAGTTGACAAGCGTGCCTTTAGGTACGCAATGTGTTCGCCCTCCAAAGGACCGATCGGCTTTTAAGATAATTGATCCGCAGCACTAGAGAGGTCGCATCATACGGCTCGTCAATTCTACCGCTATCCGTATTTTCAAGGACCTACATAAAACTTCAAACTCTTGACCCTTGGTGCTTTCAGCGAGACAAGTTCACCTCTCTAGTGCTACGGATAAAGATTTGGCATTCTGGGCATGGTCCTGGTCGATCCAGAGGATCGACCACCATCGACATCCTACTCCAACTTCCCTACTGCCGATTTACGCCCGTCCACGTAGCGTCGCCATCCCTCGAGCGCATTTTGCATATCCTCGGGTAGTTCACTGTCGAACTGCATCCATTTCTTCGTGCGGGGATGGATAAAACCAAGAGATTTGGCGTGCAAAGCATGTCGGGGAACCATGGAAAACATCCGCTCCACGAACAGCTTATATTTACTGTACACCGTGCCCTTCACGATTAGGTGACCGCCATATTTTTCGTCATTGAACAGCGGATGTCCCAGGTGCTGCATATGCACGCGAATCTGGTGCGTACGCCCAGTCTCCAGATTGCACTGGATCAAACTAACATAGTACAAACGCTCTAACACTTTATAGTGGGTGACGGCCCACTTACCCTGATCCCCCTCTGGAAAGGCTGTAAACTTTTTGCGAAAGCGCGGGTGACGGCCCACGTGCGCATTGATGGTTCCCTGGTCTTCCTCTGGGTCACCCCAAACAATGGCGTTGTAGGTTCGCTCAATGGTGTGATCAAAGAATTGCTTCGCCAGATGGGTAATGGTGTATTCGTTTTTAGCAACGACCAGTAAGCCCGAGGTATTCTTATCGATCCGGTGAACTAGTCCGACCCGGTCTTGATAGTTCTCGCCAACCTCCGGCAGATTATCCATTCCAAAGTGGTAAGCCAACCCGTTAACCAAAGTGCCCTTCTTATGGCCGATCCCCGGATGGACCACCACCCCGGCCGGCTTGTGTACGATGAGCAGATCATCGTCTTCATAGCGAATATCCAGATCCATCTTCTGTGGCACCAGCCTTGCCTCCTGTCCGGGCGGTTTGGGCATCAGCACCTTGATAATATGGAGTGGTTTGACCTTGAAATTGGGCTTGATGGTCTGATCGTCCACCAGAATATTGCCGGCTTTAATGGCATTCTGGACGCGGTTACGGGACACCCCATACAGGCGGTCCATCAGGAACTTATCAATGCGGATGGGCTTCTGCTTCTTATCCACCCTGATCTCCTGAAAATCGTAGTATTCGTCTTCTTCATCATGTCCCTGGAATGTGGATTGGTCTTCCCGCATGTTTGTAGGTGGCTTTTGACAACCCCGGAGTCGCTGGGGTAGGTATTTAATACCAAATCTATAAAACTACAACTTGTTACTCACGTGAACAAGTTCGATGGACAGGCTGGTTTTTGTATGTTTGGAGGAAAAATATGAACAAATCGCTAGGTTTCGCTTCTCACTGTGTACATCGCGGCACCGACCGGGCAACCACCCGTTCGCATACCTTGCCCATTTACCCTACTTCCTCTTTCGATTTCGCATCCCTGGAACAGGGACAACGCATTTTTAGCGGAAGCGAAAAGGGCCACCTCTACGGTCGCTTCGGCAACCCAACCGTGGATGAGGTCTCCGAAAAATTAACTGCACTCGAAACATATAGTTTAGACATGGAGGCAGCGGGCATGATGGTCAGCTCGGGGATGTCGGCCATCAGCACCCTGATGTTGGGATTGCTTCGGCCAGGCGACAAGGTCCTTACCCAGGGGAACCTGTACGGGGGTACGACCGAGTTATTTCGCTCGTTATTGGCACCTCTGGGATACCCTGTCCATTTCACCAACCTTAAGGACCTCGATGGTGTAGAAGCCATGCTCGAAAAAGAACCATCCATCAAGGTGCTCTATTTCGAAACACCGGCCAACCCGACCATGGCCTGTGTCGATATGGCAGCCTTAGTCGACCTGGCCCGGCGCTACGACTGCATCACGGTGGCCGATAATACCTTTTGTACGCCATACATTCAGCAGCCTTTCCGCTTTGGAGTGGATTTCGTCATTCACTCGACAACCAAATACCTGAATGGCCACGGTAATTCTGTCGCCGGATTTATAGCCGGACGCGATGTGGAGTTGATGGAAGACACTATTTTCAGCACCATGAAGCTCGCGGGCACCAACTGCAATCCCTGGGATGCCTGGCTATTGTTCAACGGATTGAAGACCCTGGAACTGCGCATGGAGCGGCATTCCGAAAATGCCATGCGCGTTGCCCACTTTCTGGAGGGACACCCGGCCGTCGAAGGGGTAAACTACGTGGGCCTCCTCTCCCACCCCGACCACAAACTAGCCCAGAAGCAAATGCGCCGCTTCGGTGGCATGCTTAGTTTTGAGCTGAAGGGCGGCCTGGAGGCTGGCGAAGCCTTTATGCGCAAGCTGCAATTCTGCATCCTGGCCCCCACCATGGGCGATGTCGACACCCTGGTAATGCATCCGGCGTCCATGTCGCACCGCAGTGTACCGCGGGAACTGCGCCTGGAAAATGATATTACCGATGGTTTGGTGCGTTTATCCGTCGGCATTGAAACGGTGGAGGACATTTTGGGGGATTTGGAGCAAGCGTTATCAGGTTTGAGGTCCGAGGTTTGAGGTATTTTGAAATCAGAGGTCAGAGGTCAGAGGTCAGAAATCGGAAATCGGAAATCGGAAAAATAAGCCCATCCACTTTAGTGGTAGGGAATAAGGTCCATGGTCCAAGGGCAATTAAGCCCATCCACTTTAGTGGTGGGTTTAATATAGCCCTCGAAAACATCTCCCTCTACCCCAACATTGAAGTGGACCGCGAGTGCTCAATTTTCCGGAGACGGGAGGGAACGAGGGTGAGGGTGAGAGTAGACCAGTGGTCAGAAGTTTGGGGTTTGGGGAATATATTTTTTTGGCGCAAGCCGCCACCCTATTGCGAAGTATCCAAATTGCGCGCATATTTGGCGGCTGATAGACCAAAGGGTCACAAAAATTTTAACATTGTCATATACTAGCAACACCACGTTAACAGTTAAATGACAAGAGCACAAAGAAACCAATTGGCTATCAATTTATTCAAAACCAATTTTATGAAAAGCAACGCATTGAAATTATTCCTGTTTGTAGCAGTGTTCGGCCTTGGATTTGCCTGCAATAATGCAGCAGAAGACACCGACAACGAAGGTGATGCCATGGAAGAAAACATGGACGATATGGAAGGAGACGCTGAAACCGCAGCTGAACCTACCGAGATCGTTTCCACCGAGAGCTACACCATTATGATGCTGAAAGACGGTATTGCCAGCCCCCGCAAAGAGATGACGGGTACCATCGGTGATGCCGAAGTAACCGTTAACTACGGAAGCCCTTCTGTAAAAGGTCGCACCCTTTGGGGAGATCTTGTTCCTTACGGTGAGATTTGGCGCACGGGTGCCAACGAAGCTACTACCGTGACCTTCTCCGAAGATGTCATGGTCGAAGGCAACAAACTTACCGCCGGAACATACGGTTTATTCACGATTCCAGGTGAAGACGAGTGGACCGTGGTATTTAGTGAGGTAACCGAATCATGGGGTGCCGGCGATTACGACGAGGCCAAAGATGCCCTGCGCGTCAACGTTTCGCCTATGATGAAGGACGAAGCTTCCGAAACCATGGAATTTATGGTCGACGGCAACAACCTGGTACTTCGCTGGGATAAACTGCACCTGCCCGTGGCTGTATCTACCGCTACTGCCGGTTAAAAGATCAGAAGCGCCACGAGCTAATTCGTGACGTTCCCTGCCCCCTGTGGAGACTACATTTATTGTGTCTTTGCAGGGGGCTTTTTTGTAGACGCCATACACGGAGACGCCATGTATGGCTTTTCTACTGCCATTCACGGATGAGGTTCTCCAGGCGCTTTTTCACCGCGGCCCTTTGCTGATCAGCGGTTGCGGCATCCATTTGACCGACACGCTGTAGACTGTCGACCCGAAAAAGCGCCTTGCGGTAGCGTTCGACCATTGCCCGCTGCCGGGTAGCGCTGCGTGGTAAATCGGCATCCAGGATCTTGATGAGATCGGTGGCCGTTTTGGGCTCCAACAGCTGAATATCTTCCTGTAAATCAATTCGAAAGTCCCCTGCATCCACCGTAGGGCGATCCGAAGGGGTACTATTCTGCATGCGCTCCAGGCGCTTTTTCACGGGCGCCACAAAGACGCCATCGGGAAATTTCTCCAGATATTGCTTATAGGCCTCGACGCTACCCTCTTTACGTGCCTGCATGAACGCGGCTGTATCCGCCCGCATGCGACGGTCCTCGAGGGTAATACGCTCGGGAACTGCCGGTCGCTCGATCACATCTTGCAGGCGACTCGGGTCTACGTTCTGATATTGTAATTCTTTTTTCAACCGCTCCACCTCCGGCTGAAAATAGCTATCCGGATGCCTGGTCACGTATTGATCCAGCCTGTCCCGCGCGATGCGGGGATTTTCTACACCTTCTTTTACTGCCTGCCAGTCGCGGGTTTCTTCTGCTAAATCCTTCAGGTTGGATACCCGCGTCAATTCAGTTAGCTGCAGATCATTGGGCAACACCTCTCGCCTCTGCATGGTCTGCAAAGCTTCCCGACTGAACTCACCAGCAGGGTACCGCTCTAAATAGGCCAGATAATCGTCGTCAGCACTTCGTATTTGAGCTATTTTGCGATAGGCATCTTCGGTATGCCTCGTTTCGGGAAAGCGCTGGGCATACTGCTCATAAGCTTCGGCGTCCTTCTCCAGTAAATTGGCGGTCAGCCAGGCCCCTTCGGCGGGGTTGATGGCAAATAAATAACCAGCTGCCGTACCGCCCATCAGCAAGAGTACGGTCAGACTGCGCACTACGTAGGTCCAACTCCCTGATTTACTGCTGGTCGTGGTGGGAACACTTGACGGATCGGGCGATGGTGGAGCCGAAGTTCCTCCCGAAGTCCGGCGGGTCGTGCGATCGTCGGACAAGGGGTCGGCTCCCTCAATAGGTACCCAGTTGCGGCCTTTATCTTTTTTTGCGACTTCTTCGGCATCACCATCCAAACCGGAGTCATCGGTCTGAGCCCCCCCAAGGACGAAGCTGGTGGCCCGCCGCATGGCCTGCCCTCCCTGATCGCCAGTTGTCACGGGGGACTGTTCTTCCGTTACGATCATGACCTCTTCGGTCAGTACGATTTCCCGCTTGCGCTCCCTGCCCATAATGAGTTCGAGTACGGCCACTTTAAGTAATAAGGGATAAGTACCCGGGCGCCGGGGTGTCACCAGGAACTGCCATTCGGTAAAGGTGTCCCGGTCAATAAATTGCTCGGTAGAATGAATAGGGCGAATTGTAAAGGGCGGATCGTCCGTGGGGTCTAACAGTTCCACCTGCATGACTTCCGAAATTCGAATATCCTGGATTTGCACGTGCTGATCCAGGTCGATACCCTCGATCAATTTTTCCTCTTCAAATGAAATGCGAACGGTACATTTGGTGGCCTGCCCCATGGGCATACGATTAGGAATGCGGTACAGCACGCTTCCGCGCGAGGGTGGATCTCCCTGATACACCGCTTCCTCGTCTGTATCGGGATCAAAATCGTCGTCGGTAATTGCATCGATCAAATCCATGAGATCCTGGCGAATACGGGCGTAAACCCTGCGCAATTCCTCATCGCTGAGCAGATTGCGAAGACGGTCGCGATTGGCTTCGTTCTGGCGGCTTTCAATGAGGAGCACATCTTCGTACCGCTCGGAGCCTTCCGGCAAAAGCTCTTTCAGCACCTTGAGGACGGGTGCCATGCCTTCGGCAGCAATCTGGCGTTTCAGTTTATGGCGTTCTTCCCTCCAATCGATCATGGTCAGACGTTGTTTCCAGGGGTAATATACAAAGAATCACCATGTGTGGCTGTACCTAATTGCTGATCCGCAGGGGAAGATTCGGATATGGAAAACTCCTTCGCCCGCCCATCCGAACCAAATTAAGCCTTGGTTGCTTCACTTAAGCAAACCGATACGTATTGATTTGAGGCGGATTTTGAATCTTTTTGTTCGATTTTGCGTATTATCAACCATAAGATAAACCTCGACCTAAGCTACAAGCCCCGCATGGAAATTGTCTCCGCTGTGAACAAGCATATGGTCGCCTAATCAAGCACAACTGAGCTACATGGCTACCTCTCTTAATCCTGATCAAAGAACTGTTGATTTTGCCCATGGCCTGATCGAAATGGAGGCCAGGTATTCTACCGACAGAGACCAGGTTACTGATTTTTTGGTAACGCAAGTCCAAACCTCACTGCCCAGCCTCGGTGGGCTCACCCGTTCCGAATTGATTGGCCGATCTGCGTCTGACATCCTTGCCGAGATGCAGGATCAAAAAGAGGATTGGATGGCCCTCTTCAAACAAGCTATGCAGACCGGCCAGACGGTGGAAAAAGAATTGTTTGGCTATTTCTACAAGCGTTGGGTTTTTGTGCGGTGTGAACCGGTAGATGCCAAAAAGCTGGTTGTTATTTTCTCCGACACCACCCAACGGAGGGCTGCCGAAGCTGACCTTAAGCGTTTCCTGGAATTGGATCTCGATTTGCTCGTCATCGGAAATTTCGAGGGAAAGATTATCAAAGTCAATCCCGCCTGGCAACGGGTACTGGGATATTCCCCGGAAGAATTGAGGTCGATCAACTATTTCGATATTCTCCATCCCGATGATCTCAAAAAAGGGAAAGAGAATTTCAACCTACTTTCCAAAGGACAACAAATTACCAACTACATCAACCGCATCAAAACCAAGGAAGGCTCCTATCGCTACCTGGAATGGCGATCCCGCATGTTCGACACCCTGGTGTATGGATCTGCCCGGGACGTTACAGACGAGGTTCTTCGAAGACAACAAAGAGACTATACTACCGAGCTGGAAAGTATTATCCTCAAACTAGCCATGCGGTTTATTCACTTGCCTCAGGATGAATACGACACCGCTATGAACGATATACTGCGGATCATCGGCGAATACGCTCAAGTGGACCGGGGATATATTTTCGCTTACGATTTCGAGGCACAAACCTGCTCCAATACGCACGAGTGGTGTGCCAGTGGTGTATCACCAGAGATCGACAACTTACAGAACATCCCACTTGAATCACTCCCCGATTGGGTAGCTTCGCACCGGGCAGGTCAGCTAATGCACATCCCCGACGTCGATATGCTGGCTCCCGAATCCGGGTCATACCAAGTGTTGAAACCACAGGGAATCCGCACCCTGATCACTCTGCCCCTTATGCACGAAGATTCCTGTTTGGGGTTTGTGGGCTTTGACGTGGTAGAACATCTTCGCCAATGGACTAGTAATGAAATATCTATCCTGAAAATGGCTGCCCACATCATTACCAACAGCCGGATCAAATATCAAATCAACGAGGAAATGGACCGTGCCCGTCAGTTGGCGGAAACCATGAATAAGGCCAAATCCCAGTTTTTGGCTAATATGAGCCACGAGATCCGTACCCCACTCAATGCAGTTATTGGATTTACCGATCTTCTACTCAACACCAACCTGTCCGAAACCCAAAAACAATACGTGGAAAGCGCTCACGTTTCGGCCCGTTCCCTCATGGATATCATCAACGAAGTCCTCGACTTTTCCAAGATCGAAGCCGGTAAACTGGAATTAGAAGTCACCGAAACCGACATTTT
>JASBTH010000471.1 GCA_030148525.1 Saprospiraceae bacterium
ACCCTCATCCCCACCCAACACAATAAGCTAGGGGGGCCGCTCGCCGAACTGCTGCAGGATGATATGCTGCCCTACCTCTTCAACAAGATGGCCGCCACCCCTTACGAGATGACGCCCTACGTGTACGTACGCAACACCCCCGAAGACGGGATTGCCGGCTTCCTGGATCTGCCGCGCTACTCATCGGGCTACGCAGCCCTCCACCACGCCCTGTCCTTCATGCCCGAAACCCACATGTTCAAACCTTTTGAAGACCGGGTGAAGAGCGTATACCATTTTATGCAGTCCATCGCCAACTATGCCGTTGACGCCAGGGAAGATATCCTCACTGCGCGCCGGGCATCCGAAATGCAAACCGCGACTCAGACCAGCTTCGACCTAAACTGGCAGCTCGATCGCAGTCGAGCCGATACCATCATGTTCAAGGGATATACTGCCAAGACAAAAGCAAGCGAGGTAACTGGTCTGGAGCGCATGTATTACGACCATAATGATCCCTGGGAAAAGCCGGTGCCCCACTTTAATTACTACCGGGCCACTCTGAATGTAGAAGCCCCCGAGGCCTATATTCTGCCCTACGCCTACGGTGAAGTAGCCGACCGCCTGCGCTGGAATGGCGTGCACATGTATCAGCTCACGGCCGATACGGAGGTGGAAGTAGAGACCTACCGCATCGAAGACTTCCAGACTCGCGATGCCTACGAAGGACATTACTTGCACACCCGGGTAGAGGTGAGTCGCGACACCCAAACGCTCCTATTCCATAAGGGCGACTTCGTAATACCCGTCGACCAGGCTACGAACCGTTACATTGTGGAAACACTGGAACCCCAGGCCCCCGATTCCTGGTTCGCCTGGAATTTCTTCGATGGCATTCTGCAGCAGAAGGAATACTTCAGCAGCTACGTTTTCGAAGACTATGCGGCCGAGTATCTGGAGGAAAATCCCGAATTACGGGAAAAGCTGGAAGCACGCAAGGCGCAGGATCCTGACTTTGCCGCATCTGGCCGGGCACAATTGGATTTCATCTACCGCAATTCGCCCTATTACGAGCCTACACACCGCCGTTATCCGGTGGGCCGATTATTGCGTCCTACTGCTTTGCCCCTGCGCTAGTGGAGCTACGGTAATCTCAATATCGTCGAGCCAGATGCGATCCCGCTCCGGGTTCCAGAGGTATACCTTCAGGGTGGCTTCCGGCGGGATGCTATCCGGTAATGGGATGATGGTACGAACCTCGAAGGGTGTCCACTTTTCGTAGACCCGAAAGAAGGGGTTCACCTTGGTACCTTCCCAGAATAAGGATTGCCCGCTATCCTCAACGGCTGTTACCCATTGCGCGAAGGTCAGGTCGGAAATTCGTCCGTAAGCCTTGCTGCGTACGGCTATTTTTTTCGCTTCCGCAAAAGGCAAAGCTGACAAAGGTATCGTCAAAGTAGCTGAGAATTCAGCTACCCGTTCGCTGGCGTCACCGGTATGGGCTACGGCGGTATCAAAGCGGTAGGGATTCGCATTCCAGAAGCGCGCCGTATCCCGCTCAAAACCGAACGAAAAACGGGCTCCGGCATCCCACCGGGGCACCCATTGGGGTTTACTGGCTATTGCGTAGAGGGACAAAAGCAATGAAGGGTGTCGCCAGACCTCTTCGTTTTCACCGGCTGCATCACGCAACCAAAGCGGCCAGTTCGATTCATTGGAACCGGTCAGGTATTGGGTATGGCCATTGAGGTACAGCCAGGCCCTGCCGGAAGGAGGTGGCATAGAATCCGACACTTCGCGCAAGGCGTATACCAGGGTATCCACCCGGGGATCAAAGGATTCGTAATAGCGGATCAAACGCCGTTGCACCGCATCGGTGTATACCATCCCTGAATCCAGTAAGGGTTGTACCTCTTTTTGGTAGGCAGCAGCTTGTTGTCGATATCGCACGGATTGGTGGTATTGCAAGGGGGGAATCAGTGCCGCCAGTCCAAGTAATATCGTTCCTGCCAGCACCAGGTTCTTTCCTTTTTTTGGGGAAACCCAAAAGGGAAGTGCACCCCATAACAGAGCCAGGCCGATGAGGCAACCAGCGTACCAACTATTGTACTCCAGCCACTGTTGACCGGCTATCAGTAACAGGGAGAGCAATACGGCCCGGCGAATCTTTTTTTGCCGAAAGGCAGCATCCAATACCAGCCCCCCGGAAACAGCACCCACCGGAATCAGGTACAGGTAATGCCGTGGATCCAGACACATGGGCACGTACGCATCCGGCGAAATGGTCATAAAATTAGCGGCCAACAACAACCCGAGTGCCGACCCGTGCCAGAAACGATGCCGGCTATCCGTGAAACTACCTATCAGGCTGAGGACCAAAAAGGGCGCAAATCCCTCGCGCAGGATCAGGGCCCAGAAACCAAATATCAGGCGATCCCGCAAGACCGGCCAGGGTTGCTGATCGTAGCTACAGGCATTCAGGTAACTGTTGTCGACGATAGCCGAAAACCGGATAAAGGGATTCCCCAACCACAGCCAGCAAAGCAGGAGGTAAACCGCCCCCAGCACTGCGCCCGAGCCAACTGAATAACGCCAAAACAGTATTGCACGACGGGTCGACAGGTCGCGGACCATGATCGCGAGCAGGACCGGTAACACCAGTACAATGGTGCCTTTACTTAGAAAACCCAGAATCAAAGCGAGTGCCAGAAGTGATCCATAGCGAACGTACTGCTGGCCAGTGCGACCCCGGAATAAGGCGTACCAGGCCAATATTACCGATGCGGCCAGGTAAATGTCGGGCATCAGCTTATCGGCATAAAAGAGCAACCAGGGAGCCGTAACGCAAAGCACCAAAGCCATAGCGATCACCCATTCGCCAAGGGCGGATCGAAGCCTGTACAAGGTGTACAGCAGGGCGACCGTAACCAATAAAGCGGGAAGGGCCGAGCTCCAGTCATGAATACCGAAAAGGGCATAGGATAGGCTGGTAAGCGCCAGCAGTGTCCAGCGGTAGCTATAGTGGTCGGTAGCATCGTAGGTGCCGGAGAGCCAGCCGTGGGCCAGCTCGGCGTAGTGGAGGTCATCAAAGCCATAATGCCCGAAATAGAAGCCCGCAAAGTGGGCGAGCAGTAACAGTATACTACCAAAAAAGACCAGAGAAGATAGCTTGGGCACTGTTTTTACCGGCAAGATAGGGAAATGCGGCTAGCCTTCAGGATAGTGCTTTGCGGTTTATCTTGCCAGTAGGCGACAGCGGCAACTCCCCGGTAAATACAATCTCTTTAGGGACTTTAAACTTTGCCAGCAGGCGGGAGCAATGCTCCAGCACATCGGTACTGGTGAGCTCCGTCTCGGTTACGACAAAGGCCTTACCCACCTCACCCCATTTTTCGTGGGGGATGCCGATCACGGCTGCCGCGCGGATGTCGGGATGTTGTAAAAGAGCCCGCTCCACCTCGGCGGGGTAGACGTTCTCGCCACCCGAGATGAACATATTCTTGATGCGATCCACTACGTACAGGTAACCTTCTTCGTCTTGCCGTACCATATCACCGGTATGAAACCAACCGTCGTGCAGGGCTTTGGCAGTAGCCGCAGGGTTTTGCCAATAGCCGGGTGTTACCATGGGCCCTTTTAGCACCAGCTCCCCTGGCTGGTTTGTGGGTACCTCCTTGCCGCCCGGATCGACAATACGAATCTGAACGTAAAAGTTGGGCCGGCCGATTGATCCCTTCTTGCGAATGGCGTCCCGTTGGTGCAGGGAGGTGAGGTTGGGGCCTACCTCCGTCATGCCGTATCCCTGACGTATAAAAACATCCTTCTCGTGCCAACGCTCGATCAGGGGAATGGGCATGGGTTCACCGCCGACGATGATGTAATACAGACTCGACAGGTCGGCCTCCGCGAATTCGGGTTCATCGGCGATCATTTTCAGCATGGTCGGTACGCCCATGAAGAGGGTGGGACGTTCGGTACGCATGAGGTGCAGGACGGCCCCCGGGTCGAACTTCTTCATCAGGCAGGTGTAGCCTCCGTGATGCAGAAAGGGGGTGAGCAGCACATTCCAACCGCCGGTATGAAAAGGCGGCATGCAGTTGATGGTCCGACTTTCCGAATTGACGATCAGGCTCATGGCCGTATTGATGCTATTCCAAAAGAGCATCCGGTGACTATAGATAGCTCCTTTGGGGAAGCCGGTGGTCCCGGAGGTATACAGGATGAAGGCCGGATGATCTTCTGGTAGTTTGGTAACCGGAAATGGTTTATTTTTTTGGGGTGCGCGTTCCAGTATGCGTTCGAGTTCTTTCAGGGACAAAGCCGGTAGATCGATCTGCGGTTGCAACAAATCGCGTAGTTCCTCTTCAAAAATAATCAGTGTGGGTTGGCTATCAGTAATCAGATACGTGATCTCGGCCGGCGCGAGGCGGTAATTGAGGGGCACCAGGATGATCCCGGTTTTTTGGGCTACCGAGAATAAGACCACGTATTCCAGACAATTCTCAGCCAGCATCGCTACCCGGTCACCCGATTGCAGGCGATGGATATCGCGCAGCCAGTGGCACAAATGTTCGGCCTTTTGCTGAAGCTGGGCATAGGTGAGCGAGCGTCCGGATTCGTACTCCGAAACGGCTACCTGATCGGGGCTGTAAACAGCCCACTTCCCGATCCAGTCTTGTGCTGATTGCTGCATGCCAATCAATCTTTTCGCATTACAATCGGAAAGCAGCACTGGCAAAAGCCAGTCCTCCTCCCGAACCGATAAAGTACACCAAATCACCCGTTTTCACCCTGTCTTGTTCCCAGGCCTGATTGAGCGCCATGGGGATACAAGCCGATCCCGTGTAACCATAGTAGTGCATGACCGTTTCGGCCCGGTTGCGGGAGACGCCCAGCCGGTCCATAGTCTCATGGATGGCATTGACATTGATCTGGGTGATGAAATAGCGGTCGACATCCCCGGCTTCTACACTCAATCGATCGTTCAGGGTATGGGCCATTTGCGACCACACTTCGGGATTTAATTCTTTGGGGAATTTACGGACAAATTTGAGTTGGTGATCGTGGTTAGCAACCACCTCTTCGGTAATCGGTTTTTTGGTAGCCCCTCCATAGATACCCATCCATTCGTTGTACTCGCCCTTGGAAATGAGTTGGGATCCGAGGAAGCCACGTTCCCCCGAGTCCTCGGCCTGTAGCACTACGGCCCCTGCTCCGTCGGCAAAAAGGGTGACCGTCTTTTTATCCTTCAGGTTGAGGTACTTACTCATGGCGTAGGCCCCAATGACCAGTACGTTTTTGTATTGCTCGTCGGCCCGGATATATTTGGATCCGATGTCCAGGGCCGTTACAAATCCGGCACAGGCCGTATTGATATCGAAGGTTCCGGCACGGGTTGCTCCAAGACGATCCTGCACCACCGAAGCGGTCGAGGGAGAAACGAATTCAGGGGTATCGGTAGAGATAATGATCAGATCGATTTGGTCGGGGGTAAGGCCGGCGCGTTCGAGGGCCTGAAGGGCAGCACGTTCACTGAGGTCGGCCGTGCTTTCATCATCAGCGCACCAGCGGCGTTCGTAGATCTGCACATTCTCTTCTAGCCAGGTACTTACGTTTTCGCCCAGCAAGTCGTCGAAGTAGGCATTAGTAATCCTACGCTCCGGAGCGTAGGCTCCAACCGAGCGGATAATAGCATTTCGCATGCAATTGCTTTATTCATGATCGGAGAAAGACGGGCCAGCCAACTGGTGAAGCCGGCCCGTATATACATCGCTAGTTCTGTCCAATAGCGGGAAGGTTAACCAAAAGCTCGAGGCCGAACAGACGTCCGGTCGGAGGAGCAGCGGTAAACTCGCGCAGGGTTTCGTCGAAGAGGTTGGTCACCTGAGCATTGAGGGTGAATACATCGCTGAATTGGTAACCCATGTTCAGGTCGACACTTACGAATCCACCCAAAGGGCCGTAGTTGAAGGCATCGGCCGAACGGGCATTTTCCACGATGGGTACCCCCCGGTAGGTTTGTCCGGGCTTGGTCTCCGAAGCGATCTGAAAGCTGGAGTAATAGTTGAACTCCTGTACCCAGCGCGAGAAGAAAGTCGCATTGAAGCGCTCGCCACGGTAGCTCAGTCCAACACTACCCTTATTGTTAGGGGCATTGACCAGCAAGTCGAGTTCGTTTACCACACCATTACCGTCGAAATCATTTTCCAGGTTGTTTTCGTCAATGTCGTAATTGAAGTGCGAATAATTGACGGCCAGGCTCCATTCGGGATTGAAGTAGTAGGTCAAGCCCAGGTCAAAGCCATAGGTATCAAACTGACCGAAATTTACATAGGAAGCAACCAAACCGTTAAAGAAGGCAAATCCATCCTGGACTTCGGAAATCGGCGTATCGCCCCGTTGGGTTGCCACACCCAAAACCTGTAGGGGGCTCAGGAAGTCTTCGCTGATATTGTAATACGCGTTGGCATCCAGGAACAACTTGCTTTTTACGATCTGTCCGCGGTAGCCCAATTCAATGGTTTGCAGTTTCTCGACCGACTGTGGTTCGACCATAGTATTATCGATAAGGGTAAACCCTTCAGCGTTTCCGAGAATGAGCCCGTTAAACAGATTACCAAACATATTCAGGATGGTTGGCGCAGCAATACCCTGACCGTAAGTCAGACGCCAGGTACCCATATCACCTACTCGTAACAGACCGACCTTTGGTACAAAGTTGGTCCCGTATATTTCATGGTTATCGAGGCGACCGGCCGCAATAGCGCGAAAGCCATTCCCAAATTCGTACTGCAAGTGTGCATATGCACCTAACTGACGAACGTTGATAAAATCGTTTTCATCTTCATCCAGCAGGTACGTTCCCAGGCTATTCGCTTTGTCCAGGAAATATTGCACCCCGGTGATGAGCTCAAGGTCTCCGAATTGATTGTTGTACTGCACTTCGGCGGCCCAGCGACGGGAATCGTCCTGGAACTTAGCACCGCTTTGGAAGGAGAAGTCTCCTCTCGCTACCTCGGGTGACAATCCGGCATCTATTCCACGGTAGTACTGTTTAGTACGCTCATCAATGGAGTAGGTATCATCGGTTTTGCTGGTCGTGTAGTTTACCTGTGCAAACCAGTGATCAGAATTGACCCGCAGTTGGTAGTAGTTGATCGCCCAGTCGATGATCTGGTTACGGCCCACATTAGTAGGTGCCAGATACGTGGAATTGCTGTAGCCCGTATTGAAGATAATATCTGTTCCTTCGACAGGCGTGTAGTAAAGTGCACCTTCGGCGCGCAGGAAATTGATGTCGCGGTCGAGCTCAAACTCATCATATGCTTCTTTCACGCCATCTGCACCAAGGTTGCCTTCGGCATCCAGGCGATCGATGTATACCGTGTCGACATAATCGAACTCTTCGGCCTGATCGTAGGAGGCCATTACCTTGTAGGCAAATTTATCGCTCAGGACCTGAGCGTGGCGACCACGGATCGAAAGCGTACTCTGATTGCCGACTCCCAGGGCCAGGGTTGTCCCGGCGGAGGTACGGGGGTCTTTAGTGATGGTATTGACCAGGCCGTTGTGCGCATTGGGGCCGTACATGGTGGAGTTGGGCCCCAACACCACCTCGATTTGCTCAATATCCTCCTTAATCGTCGTATTGAGGGGGCCGAAGGGTAATCCCGTTGCTATCAGGGTCGAATAGCGACCATCGGTTACCTGGAGGTTCTTAGCATTGAAGTTGGAGTTAAATCCGCGTACGTTGATGCCGGGAACAGCTACCCCGGCGCGAAAATAATCGATCCCCTTTTGGCGTGCCAAAAGATCGGACGGGCTACCGGCGTAGTTCTGAATCTCCCCGGCGAATATCGTTTCAATAGTGGCTGGCGATTCGGTCAGTTTTTCATCGCGGCGCGAGCCGGAAACGACCACCTCTTGGCCTACATAAATATCCGGTGCCAATAGAAAATTCACTTCGTAGGTCTCACCGGCAGAGACCGTGATCGTTTCCCGGCTGTTAATGAATCCGGTATAAGAGGCAATAAGAGTGATAGTGCCTGGTTCCACCTGCAGCGAATAGGAACCGTCCATATCGGCCGCTACACCTTTATTGGTTCCTTCGATAATGACGTTGGCTCCCAGCAAAGGTTCGCCGGTGGCATCGGAGGTAATTAATCCTCGTACCGTGGCCATCTGGCCAAACCCTTGGTTTAGCAGCCCAACCATGGTCAAGCAAATGAGTATCGCTTTTTTCATAATCTAGTGCGTTTTGTCAGCTTGAAATATTTTTTGCGGTAGTCCGATCTACATCCAATCATGTACGGCAAAAAAGTATTCTGTCAACGAATAATTCTGTTCGCCAAAGTAGTACCTCGCCATTCAGGCTCCGATAGGTACCACGAGATGACGCCTATGGACTTAATAGCCTGCCAACAACAACAGCATTCGCAATCAACAGATAATCAATGACATAAAAACGCTACCAACAGGGTGTGACAAACCGTTTAATTGAACGCAAGGATAAAGCAGATTTACAATAGTTCTCATTATCAGTGCCTTATAACGTAGTGCTTCCGCCCTGTACGATGCCCTCTAACCCGGTATGAGCTGTTTAGCGAATCAACAACCACGAATGGTCAACCCCTCATACAGCAAACAATTAAAAAACTGACTATCAATATTTTAAACCTGAGATATCTCCTTATAAACCAATTATTAAACTTAGGTCAACACTCATTAGTTAGCGACAAAATCATTACTCTTTAAAACACCCTGTTACCCGATTTATATATTGCCCTCTGGCTTCAATGCCACATAATTTTTCTAGGCTGAAATAAAAAACCTATGGCTTCCCGCGAACTTGTACTCGCCAGTTCCATCCTGATTACGCTTTACGCTGCCCTGATTTTATTGTTTGTCATACGGGGAGCTTTGCGAACCAAGTCCATGGCTGACTATGCAGTGGGTAGCATGCATTTCTCACCGGTGGTAGTGGGCCTATCCCTGGCTGCTTCGATTACCAGCGCCGCTACTTTTATCATCAATCCCGGATTTATTGCGTTGTATGGATTGAGTGGCATTCTGGCACTGGCGGTATGCTTACCCTTAGCAGCCTTTATTTCCCTGATCGTCCTTACCAAAAGTTTTCGCAAACACGGTACTACGGTAAAGGCCCTCACCATGGCCCAATGGATTGGCAAGCGGTATGGTAGCTCCGGCTTTTCCATATTTTTTGGCTTCCTCTCCTTGCTGCTCATCACCTTCATTGTGCTCATCTGCGTGGGCATGACCAAGGTACTCTCCAGTGCCCTCAATGCACCAGAGGCTTTGGTATTGATCAGTCTGATCGTATTTGTATTTGGGTATATGATGTTTGGCGGCGCCAATTCCATGGTGTATACCAATACCATCCAGGCCATCTTGATGATCGTGGTGGCGGTGATCCTACTCACTTCCGGATACGAGCATTTTAGTGATGGTGTTCGGGGATTTATGGCAAAACTGGAGGCCATCGACCCTTTGCTGACCCAGCCCACGAACCCCGAAAGCTTTCTGTTTCGCGACTATTTTGAGATCATTTTTTGCTCCGTTATCGTAGGTGTGGCCATTATCTGCCAGCCACATATTTTGACGAAATCCCTCTTGCTGAAAGATGAAAAAGATGTGAACCTGTATTTGCTGGTGGCCATTGTGGTCGAGGCTCTTTTCTTCGCAGTAGTCATCGCTGGCTTGTACGCGCGCATAAGCTTTCCCGACCTGACCATTAACGGGGAGCCACTAAACATGGATGATATAATCCCTGCCTACGTGGTTCAGGAGTTTCCTGTTTACATCGGTCTGGTCGTTATTATGGGGCTGTTGTCAGCTGGCCTTTCAACGCTGGAAGGACTAATCCAGTCGGTACCAACCAGTATCACTTCGGATATTATCGATCCTCTTTTTGGCGAAAGCCTGGGAGCAGGGGCAATCCGTGAAAAACGCCTCATTTTCATCAATAAGATAGTAATCGTGCTGGTGGCCATTATTTCGGGGCTGTTGTCATGGCAGCAGCTCGTAAGCCCCAGTTTGAGTGTGGGTATTTTTGCTCAAAATGGCGTGTATGCGTATTTCTCAGCTGCCTTTTTGCCCGTATTGTTCGGAATATTCTTGAAGAACATTCCCCGCCAGGCGGTCATTGCTGCCAGTGTAGGAGCAGTGATTATACACTTCTCTGTCTACTACGGGCGGATCAGCTGGTATATGCAGGCGGAGGTGCGCAACCCGGCTATTGCGGCTACGGCAGCTATCCTGGGGTCCGTACTGATCGGGCTTGTACTATACGCGCTGATGCGCAAAAAAGCGGCACCGGAGAAAGAGGTGTTTACTGATCCGGCAGTTAAATAAACCATAGCAATATGCAACACACGCTTCTTCTTTTTTGCCTTTCCCTCAGCTTTTCCGGTTGCGGAACACCCGGTCAGGCTCAAACCAGTGCCTATATGGATTCGTTGCACTACTCATACGAGACCAAGACCATTTCCTTGTCCGATACGGTATCCATTACCTATGTCGACGAAGGGGAGGGCCCCGAAACATTGGTGTTTATTCACGGTCTGGGTAGTTACCTGCCTGCCTGGCGTAAGAATATAGCTGAGTTGAGCAAGCGCTACCGCTGCATTGCGCTCGACCTGCCCGGCTACGGAAAATCATCGCGGGGCGAATACCCCTTCGATATGACGTTCTTTGCGGATCAGGTAAGCCAGTTTCTACAACAGCTTTCGCTAAAAAAACCAACCATTGTGGGGCATTCCATGGGCGGGCAAATAGCCCTTACCCTGGCCCTGCAACAACCCGAAGGGGTGGGCCGGCTGGTACTGGTAGCTCCCGCCGGTTTTGAGAAGTTTACCGACCAGGAGCGGGCCTGGTTCCGGCAGGTATATACGCCCGCCGTGGTGAGGGCCACACCTCCCCCACAGATCGAACGAAACTTTGCGCTGAATTTTCACAAAAGTGAATTCCCGGAAGATGCTCACTTTATGTACCAAGACAGGTTGCGGATGCGCGCCGATACGGCTCTGTACGAGGCTTATTGCGAGATGATTCCGCAATGTGTGCAAGGTATGCTGCAGGAACCGGTTTTTGATCGGCTTCCCGACGTTAAGCAGCCCACCCTCGTACTTTACGGGCGTGGGGATCTGCTCATTCCGAACACCTTGCTGCACCCCGACCTAACTACCGAAGAAGTTGCCCGGGCAGGGCACCAGAAAATGCCCGGCAGCCAGCTCAAATTGCTCGACGCTTGCGGACATTTTGTGCAGTGGGAATGTGCCGAGGCGGTCAATACCGCTATTCAATCATTTGTAACAAACCAATAAACACGACATATGAACCGACTGAAGGATCGCGTAGCTATAATTACCGGAGGAGCCCGTGGTATCGGCAAAGCCACCGCCCAACGGTTTTTGGAAGAAGGCGCCCGGGTAGCTATTTGGGACATTGACGAACAAGCGGGACGCAGCGCCGTCACTGCGTGGCAGGATCAGGGATACCACACGACTTTCCACAAAGTGGATATTACACAATTGGCCTCTACCCAGGAGGCCGCAGCCACAGTGCACGAAACCCACGGCCGCATCGATATATTGGTCAATAATGCGGGAATCACCCGGGATGCTTCCATGAAAAAGATGTCGCCCCAACAGTGGCAGCAAGTTATCGACGTTAACCTGACCGGTGTGTGGAACGGCACCAAAGCCGTTGCACCTTATATGGCCGAGGCCGGATACGGGCGCATTCTGAACGCCTCTTCGATAGTGGGCTTGTACGGGAACTTCGGTCAGGCCAACTACGTGGCTACCAAGTCGGGCCTCATTGGTATGACCAAGGTGTGGGCCCGTGAGTACGGCCGCAAAGGCATTACCGTTAATGCGGTAGCACCAGGGTTCATTCGCACCGAAATGGTAGATACGATCCCTGCTGATTACCTGCAAGGGCTGGAGGAGCGCACTCCTCTGCAGCGCCTGGGTGACCCGGTCGATATTGCCAATGCCTATTTGTTCTTAGCCAGCGAAGAAGCCCGATTTATCACCGGTACTTGTTTAAGCGTGGACGGAGGGTTGGTGTTGTAAAAGTCGGAGAGCGGAAGTCGGAAAGCGGAAGTAAACTAGTAGATTGGAAAAAATGAAAACGTTATTCTTCCAAATACACTAGTACCCCTCTCTCCCCCAAAATCAAATGAATCGCCAGAGCTCTTAGCGTCCGGAGTTGAGAGGGAAGGGGTGAGGGTAAAAGAGGATCGGAAATCGGAAGAATTAACCTATTTTCCGGAGTTGTAAGGAAACTACGTGTTTAATGCGACCCAAGCTGCAGACATTCACGGATTTTGCGAACACCTTACTGCCGCACGAGACGCAGTATCTGCTCTCCGTTGCCCGCTTGGAAGACGAACAGAAGCGCGGCATTCTGGAGCTGGTGCATAAGAACTGTTTACAGATCAACCAGTTTACGCCTTACGATACCAGCCTGGATAAGCGCAAGTACAGCAACCTGAAGAACTGGATCCAGAAGCGACTACGACAGGTCGATGTGGATGCCCGCTTCGCCTGGATCAGTGAACTGGACCAGCAAATTACAACTGATCGCATCCAATCGAGTGACGAGAAAAAACTGCTCCGGGCCATTCGCAGATACGAGCATCCGACCTTTTTCTTTAAGCGATTTTACGAGCTTGTCCGCAATTACCGGCACTTTCTACTGATCCGGTTGCGGTACCACGACCACCAATTGGTCAATGACTTTCTGGAGGCCCACGAAGATGATTACCAGGAATCGTGCCGGGTCGATACCCAGATGCACCAAGCTACACAGGACATTATCGACCAGTACGCCGCCAATACAGCGGAGAGTATTCAATGGGAGCGGTGGCTAAGTAGGGTATTCTTTGACGAAAGCCTGGATGGATACTACCGGCACATGGCCTTTGTTCGCCTGACATTCGTGAGCTTCAATTACCGGAAATTCGATTTACTCTGGGAAAAGTTTGACTATCTGGACTCTCTTTTTGCGCGTGGTCAGAGTTACTCCAAACGCATTCTGCTCAATTATTATCACCTGCGGTTATTACTTCACGCCCGGGTGCGTGATTTCGAACAAGCTATTTACTATGGCTATTTATCGATACGGGGAAAAACGCACGACTACCTTTTTTACGTGAATAACCTGAGTGCCGTATTGCTGAGAGCTAACCGTCCGCAGGAAGCCTTGCAGGTGATGCGGAACGCCACCAAAGAGATGAAGGAGACGCAGAACTTCCACAATAAGATCGGATTCGTTTCCTTCTACGTCAAGTGTCTGATTGCCAATCAGCTCTATAAAAATGCGGAAAACTATTGCTCTACTTTTTTAAAGGCTTACGAGAAAGAGGTATTGCACTACCGCTGGCATACCTTTTTTGCAGCTTATCTGGAAGCGCTCCTGGTCCAGGGTAAATACGAGCAGATGCTCGCTCTGATGAACCGGTACACCCTGGCCGAACGGGAGGGCAACTATCGCAAGCGGGCTGATTACCTGCCTACCATTAGTTGGTACGATGCCGTCGCGCGTTACCAAAGCGGATCACTTCCCAAATCTGAATTGCGAAGTCTGGTGCAGTCAGATATGGAGTATTTGCGCCAGGATGAGAACCGGAGGGCCCAGCTCGACGATCTGCTGCAAACTATTAAACCCATCGTACCGGAAGTGGTGAACTATCTGCCCTTTTAACCTTGCTTTCCCCCTCTCGCCGAGGGGGTAACAACTGCCCGTATTTTCGTATAATTAAAAAAAGATACTTCCTGTTTGAAAAAACCGATTATCATGACACCTTATGCATCCCGGGCAGCTGGTCTGGCTGTTCTTTTCCTTCTGACCGCCACGCTTGCCCTCCACGCCCAAAAAGAGGGTAAGAAAAAGCGTATTGCTGTATTTTCTTTTGCCGACAAGTCCGACAGTAACTTTGGCTGGGGCGGAGCAAAAAGTGTCGGAGACGGTGTCAGCGACATGCTGGTTACCGAACTCGTTCAATCCGGTGACTACCGGGTCATTGAACGCGAACAGATCAACGCCCTCCTGGCTGAACAAGACCTTGGCACCCAAGGCATTGTCACTGCCCAAAGTGCCGCCCAGATCGGACAAATGCTGGGGGTGGAAATCGCGGTATTCGGTGCGGTCACAGAATTCGGTTACAAAGACAGAGATTCCGGCGTACGCATCGGTGGAACACGGGTTGGTGTAGGCAAGCAATCAGCCGTAGCGGCAGTTGATATCCGGATGGTGAATACGACCACGGGGGAGATTATCACCGCCGAGAACGTGCGGGAGACTAAGAACGCCCTCTCGGGAAATGTTAGCTACAAAAAGTACGATTTTGGTAGTCAGGCTGACTTCGATCAGTCGCTGATCGGGAAGGTTACCCGCAAATGCGTTGAGAATGTGGTCGAACTAGTGAATGATAACGCTGGTCGAATTCCCTGGATGGCCAAGGTAATCACCGTGCAGGGTGGCCAGGTCTACATTAATAGTGGCTCACTCGATGGTGTGCAGGTGGGCGACACCTTTACGGTATATCGCAAGGGGAAATCCCTGGTCGATCCCGACACGGGACTGGAATTAGGCAGCATCGACGAAAAAGTCGGCATGCTGAAAGTGACCGATAATTCCGTGGGCAACGGCAAGGCCGCCATTTGCAGCATTGTCAGCGGCTCCGGTTTTGAGCGCAACGATATGGTGAAGGAGCAATAAAATGAGGTGAAGGCCGGGTCGGCCTGGCAGGTCTTCCCTTAAATAAATAGACAATCAGACATAAGAGTAGGGATTCATTCCCTCTTTCTTTGCTAACTACATCCATTCCTCCACCAGTTCCACGAACCGGTATACATCCTGATAGCTGCAATAAAGCGGGGTTGGTGCCACCCGAATCACACCGGCTGATTGGCCGTTACTGTCGGGCAGATTATGCTCGCGCCAGTCCAGAATAATGCCGTTTTGAATGAGGTGGTCGAACAGATCCTTGCCTTCGTGAGAGGTAAGTATGGAAAGCTGGCAACCGCGCCGGTTAGAATCCCGGGGCGTAATGATCCGGAATCGATCACCAGACTGGGGTAATTGACCGATCAGGAATTCCAGGTAGCTGGTAAGGTAGATGCTTTTTTCGCGTAAGCGATGAAAGCCCGCTTCCGCAAAAAGCTGAAGACTGACCCGGTGGGGTACCATCGTCAGGATGTTGGGGGTACTGAGTTGCCAGCCCGCTGCACCTGAAGCCGGTTTAAACCCCTTGCGCATCAGAAAACGGGTACTCTCTTCGTAGCCCCACCAGCCAGCAAAGCGGGGCAGATCAGGGTTGCTGGCGTGCCGGTCGTGTACAAAGACACCGCCAGGACCTCCTGGTCCGGAGTTTAGGTATTTATAACTGCACCACACGGCAAAGTCTACGCCCCAATCGTGCAGATGCAGGGGTACGTTCCCGGCCCCGTGTGCCAAGTCGAAACCAACCATAGCACCCACCCGGTGACCAGCTTTGGTGATAGCTGCCATGTCGTAGACTTGCCCGGTATAATAGTTTACGCCTCCGAAGAGCACCAGAGCCAGTTCTTCTCCGTGTTCCTCGATGGCTTGCAGGATATCATCGTCATGAAGTAGTTCTTCGCCGGGACGGGGTGCCACTTCGATGATAGCCTCGGCGGGATCATGGCCATGGAAAGCAACCTGGGTTTCGAGAGCATACTGGTCGGATGGGAAAGCACCGGCCTCCATAATGATTTTGAAGCGTTTATCGGTCGGACGGTAGAAACTTACCAACATGAGATGGAGGTTCACCGTAAGGGTGTTCATTACGATCACTTCGGAAGGAGAGGCCCCCACGATTGGTGCCAGATTTTGGGATAGTTCTTCGTGGTATTTGAGCCAGGGTGTATCGCCCTCGAAGAAACCATCGATCCCCAGAGCTGACCATCGGTCCAGCTCCTCTTGCATGACCGGATGTACTCCT
>JASBTH010000364.1 GCA_030148525.1 Saprospiraceae bacterium
GAGTCACGACCCGGGCAGTGTAACGCCCTTTCAGCATTGGGAGGCTATCGGAGGGGGAGAGTCGGCCGATGTGGCCATCGACCCCAATAATCCCGATCGGGTTTGGGCCGGAACTTACAGCGGTGAAATCACCATTTTGGATCGTTCCACCGGCCATGTTCGCCAGGTGACGGCTTACCCGCACTACACCGAGGGGACCGAGATGCGTGACCTGAAGTATCGCTGGCAGTGGAATTTCCCCATTGTCACCTCGGTTCACGAACCCGGTGTGGTGCTGCACACCTCTAACTACGTACACCGCAGCGATAATGACGGACAGACCTGGGAGCGTATCAGCCCCGACCTCACCCGTAATATCGATGCGTATATGGATATTCCCGGTGGCCCGATTCAGCATGATGCTACGGGAGTGGAGGTGTATGCTTCTATCTTTGCGTTTGAGGAATCACCCCACCGGCAGGGAGAGTTTTGGGCCGGATCGGATGACGGGCTCTTACACATCACCCGCGACGGGGGGAATACCTGGACGAATATTACACCGGAGGAACTGCCCTACGAGGCGACCATCAATAAGATAGAATTATCCTCCCATGCCCCCGGCCGCGCTCTGGTGGCCGCTTATAACTACCGCTACGATGATTTTGCACCCTATTTATTTTTGACTACCGATTACGGTCAGACGTGGACTAATGTGGGGGAGGGCCTTCCGGCAAAAGCGTTTGTACGGACGGTAGCTGAGGATCCCGATCGCGCAGGACTGTGGTATGCGGGAACGGAATACGGTATGTTTCTCACCGTGGATGGTGGGGATCATTGGCAGCCCTTTCAACAGAATTTGCCCTATACGCCGGTTACGGATATGGAAGTCCACAACCAGGACTTGGTGCTCAGTACCCAGGGAAGGTCCTTCTGGATTTTGGATGATCTGACGCCCTTACACCAATGGAGTGATGAGGTCACTAGCTCGGATCGCCATTTATTTGAGCCCCGCCCGGCAATACGCACCAACGTGGATGGCTACGATGCACGCCTGTATTTATTTTTGGACGGAGAACCCGGTGATGAACCCCTTACCCTGACCATTCGCGACCGGGAAGGGACCGTCGTGCGCACCCTGTCGACCGATGCGGAAAACCGCAGTAACCGGATCACGGTTAAGGAAGGCCTGAACACCCTTACCTGGAATCTGCGACACGAAGGTCCGGAGGTAGTCGATGATCTGGTGACAATGGTCATTTCCAATCCACCCTACGGTCCCACGGCCGTGCCCGGGGCCTATACGGTGACGGCTGCTCAGGGTGACTGGGAGACTAGCGTGCCCCTCCAGATTAAGGCAGATCCACGCTGGAAACACGTTTCCCAAAGTGACTATCAGGCACAGCTCGAAGTGGCTCAGGAGATTGCCGAAATGATCACCGATTCCCATAAACGCATCAAAAACATCCGGGCACTGCGGGAACAGATCAATGCAACGGCAGAGCTGGCCAAACGCGCCGGCCACGGTGAAGAGTTAATGGATATGGCCGAAAAGATAGGCGAAAAATTGACCGCCGTAGAAGATCAGATCATTCAAAACAAAGCGGAGTCCAGTCAGGATAATATCAACTATCCGCGAGTCTTCAGCAACCACATCGGGCGTTTATACAGTGTGGTCGCTCGCGGCCACCACCGTCCGACCGGGGGCTCCCTGGAACGCCTGGAAGACCTTAAAGAGGAATACAATGGTATTGTCGCTGACTACGAAGGGGTTATGCGTCAGGAACTGCCTCTTTTCAATAAAATGCTCGAGGAAAAGCAAGTCAGTCGCTTGATCATCCCCGAAAACGTCAATTGACAGGTTTGAGGTTTGAGGTTTGAGGTGTGAGGCCAGGTTACAGGTCTAACCTCAAACCCCAAACCTCAAACCTCAAACCTCAAACCTGTTTTAGTATGAAAAAAACAAACATCATTACCCTTAGTCTCCTTGCGGTTATACTGTGGAGTTGCCAACCGACCGAAACCACCTATGATATCCTGATCACCAACGCAACCATTTATGACGGTAGCGGAGAAGCTCCCATTACCGGTAAGGTGGCCATCAATGCCGATACCATTGCCGCAGTCGGGGATTTACCTGGTGCCAGCGGAGAGCAGGAGATCGATGCCGAAGGCAAGGCCGTCAGTCCCGGCTTTATCAATATGCTGAGCTGGGCTACGGAGTCCTTGCTCATTGATCCGCGGGCCATGAGCGATATCAAGCAGGGAGTTACCCTGGAGGTGATGGGCGAAGGCTGGACTATGGGCCCCATGAACGAGGCCATGCGCGCCGAAGCGGAGGAAGATCTCCGGCAGCAACCCGAATTCTATCAGTACGAAATGCCCTGGACTACCCTTGGGGAGTACCTCCAGCACCTGGAAGATAAAGGAGTTGGCGTTAATGTAGCCTCCTTCGTGGGAGCGACTACGCTGCGCATTCACGAACTGGGGTACGAGGACCGGGCACCCGACGGGGAAGAGTTGGGCCGTATGCAGGACCTGGCCCGCCAGGCGATGGAAGAGGGGGCTCTGGGCGTGGGATCATCCCTCATTTATGCACCGGCCTTTTACGCGGAGACAGACGAATTGATTGCCCTTTGCCAGGCAGTTGCCCCTTATGGCGGACGCTACATTACCCATATGCGGTCCGAAGCCAATAACTTACTGGAAGCAATTGATGAGGTGATCGAGATTGCCGGGGGTGCTGATATTCCCGCCGAGATTTACCACCTGAAGGCTGGTGGTGTCACCAATTGGCCGAAGATGGATCAGGCTATTGCCAAAATTGATAGTGCCCGCGAGGCAGGTTTGGATATCTCTACGAATATGTACAACTATATTGCCGGTGCTACCGGGTTGAATGCGGCTATGCCTCCCTGGGTACAGGAGGGAGGTTATAAGGCCTGGGCCGAACGCCTGCAGGATCCGGCGATTCGCCAGCGAGTAGCCGCTGAGATGCGAACCAATGCGCAGGACTGGGAAAACCTGTATTTCCATGCCGGTCCCGATAAGGTGCTGTTGAGTTTCCAGACGGAGAAACTGCGCGATAAATACGAGGGACAAAGTCTGGCGGAAGTGGCGGCCGACTGGGGCAAATCACCCGAGGAGACGGCCATGGACCTGGTCATTCAGGACAGCAGCAGGGTAGGAGCCGTGTACTTTCTGATGTCGGAAGACAATGTGAAAAAACAGTTACAGTTACCGTATATGGCCTTTGGCTCGGATGCCGGAGCACCAGCCGCCGAAGAACCCTGGACCGATGGAAAAACCCACCCCAGAACTTACGGTAATTTTGCCCGTTTACTCGGGAAATACGTACGTGAGGAGCAAGTTATTCCACTGGAAGAGGCCATATACAAACTGACCTCTTTACCCGCCGAACGCCTGCAGCTGGAGAAGAGGGGGCGCCTGGAACCCGGCTACAAAGCCGACGTGGTATTATTCGATCCGGAAACGATTACTGATCATGCGACCTTTTTGGAGCCACATCAGTATGCTACCGGCGTTATCCACGTTTGGGTCAACGGTACACAGGTGTTGCAGGACGGAGAACACACCGGGGAATTTCCCGGTACGTTTGTAAAGGGGCCGGGTGCCCGAATGAACAAGTAAGCGCAGCTTTTATTCCAAAAATGACCAATGAATTATTCTGCTATGAGCTATTTTTCGCGTCGTACCGCATGGATGTTTTGTTTAGTATTCGTTCCCTTTTTTGGCGAAAGCCAGAATAAGGATATTGCCGCCCTGGAGCAATACATTGAGCAAGCCCGAACGGATTGGGACGTTCCCGGACTAGCCGTGGCCATCGTGCAGGACGACCGGATTTTACTGGCTGAAGGCTTTGGTGTCCGGGAAATTGGTAGTGACGATGCAGTGGATGCACAGACGCTGTTCGCTATGGCATCGACTACCAAGGCAACCGTTGCGGCGGCCATGGGCACCTTGGTGGATGCCGGACTGGTGGATTGGGACGATCCCGTGGTAGAGCATTTACCCGAATTCCGACTGTCGGTACCTTATCTGACCCAGACCGTTCGCATTCGCGATCTGTTTACGCACAACATCGGCCTGGGGAATGCGGATTACCTATGGGTGCATGGCGAATTTAAAGAAAAAGATATCCTGGAGCGGATCGCCATGGCCCCAATGGCCTATCCCTACCGCGGTGGATATACCTACCAAAACATCATGTATTTGGTGGCCGGATTGGTGATAGAGCGGATCTCGGGCATGGAGTGGGCAGATTTTATGGAGCAGCGGTTGTACGAACCAATCGGGCTCAAGCGAACCTATCCGACTCGCAAGCGCGTCATGGAAGCTTCCAACCGGACGCGTCCGCATCACTATGTCAATGGCGATATACTGGCCATTGAGGATATGATTGCCGATCCCATTGCGCCGGCGGGCGCCAGCTGGTCCTGTGCGGAGGACATGGCCCGCTGGATGTTGTTTATGCTGGATACCGCCCGGGTGGACGGACAACAGATATTGCAGCCCGAAACCTGGGCTGAGCTGTTCAAGCCTCAGGCCCTGATTCCCAAGGATCAGTTTTACCCGACCGTACAACTCACTAAACCCACCTGGACTTCCTACGGACTGGGGTGGTTTCAACACGATTATCGGGGGGAGGCCGTACAATTCCACACCGGCAGCCTGAACGGAACCGTTGCCATTTGCGGATTATTACCTGCCAGGAAGCTGGGTATATATGTATTTGGCAACCTCGATCATGCAGAAGTTCGCCACGCCATTATGTACCGGGTGTTCGACGTACTTGGTTTTGGTGATCAGCCCCGCGATTGGAGTGCTGAAGTGAAAGACCTGTACAGTGGTTTCTCCGTGGAGCAGGAAAGAGAAGCGGCTGATTGGCGCGCAAAGCGGAAAAGGGACACTAAGCCTACTCTTTCCCTGGCGGAGTACACCGGAACCTACTCGCACGAAATGTGGGGGACGATTGAGATTACCCTCAATACCGAGGGCGATCAACTGGTTGCCCGATTAGGCCGTACCTCTTATGCAGATCTCACCCATTGGCACCACGATGTATTTCGAGGGGATTACCGAATGGCTGGGTTTGGAGATGACTATATTCGCTTTTTGGTGGATCGGGAAGGTAAGGTCGAGGCCATCGATCTGAACGGCCCGCAATATACTTTTTATAAAATCAAGTAAGATGTCTGATCCCGCAGCGGATACACAGCCCTGCCGGTGAAAGGACACTATTCGTAAACGATACACATCAGGATCATTCAACAATGAAAGTAACTCAAACCATTCTGCTAGTACTCGGCATGTTGTATTTAGGCATGCCCTATTCTTTTGCTCAACTAACGGGGGACCAGATCCACGGCCTGGATTACCGGATGATTGGTCCCTACCGGGGCGGACGCGTTACGGCTGTTGCCGGGCACGCAGCTCATCCGTTTACCTTTTATTTTGGCAGCACCGGTGGTGGTGTATGGAAGACCACCGATGCGGGACAAACCTGGGAAAATATTTCGGACGACTTTTTTACCGTAGGCTCTATCGGGGCTATTACCGTGGCACCCAGCGACCCCAACGTATTGTACGTGGGAACCGGATCAGCCGATCCCCGGGGGAATGTCTCGGTAGGTAAAGGCCTGTATAAAAGTACGGATGGCGGAGATAGCTGGACGCTTATGGGCTTGGAAAAAACCGGTCAGATCAGCGCGGTTCAGGTGCATCCGGATAATCCGGATGTGGTGTACGTAGCTGCCCTGGGCAATGTATTCGGCCCGAATCCGGAGCGGGGCGTGTTTAGGTCTCTGGATGGTGGTGAAAGCTGGACGAAGGTACAGTACGTCAGTGATAAGACCGGTGCCATCGACCTGGTTATGGACCCCAATAATCCGCGGGTACTTTACGCTGGTTTCTGGACCGCCGAACGCAAGCCCTGGACGCTGATCGACGGTAGTGAGGAAGGAGGTGTTTGGAAAACTACCGATGGCGGTGACAGTTGGTCCCGCTTGGAAGGTGGCCTGCCGGATGGCCTGCAAGGCCGCGTTGGAATTGCCGTTTCCCCGGTGAACAGCAAGCGGATTTGGGTCATTCAGGAAACCGCCGAAGAGACCAAGGGTGGTATTTACCGCTCCGACGACGGGGGTAAAAGTTTTACCCGGATCAATCGGGAACACGAACTGAGGCAACGGCACTGGTATTACAGTCGCATTTTTGCCGATCCGCAAGACGAGCATACGGTGTACGCCGTCAATGTCGGGTTTTACAAATCCATCGACGGGGGTAAAAATTTCTCGCGGATAAGTACGCCCCACAGTGATAACCATGCCCTCTGGATCAATCCGGATAACCCCGGGATCATGATCGAGGGGAATGACGGGGGAGCCTGCGTTTCCCTCAATGGGGGCGAAACCTGGACAACGCAACGCAACCAGCCTACCTCCGAAATGTACCGGGTAACGGTCGATAACCAATGGCCCTATCGCGTGTACGGAGCACAACAGGATAATTCCACCCTGTCGGTACCCAGTTTGCCCCAGGCCGATCAGGTGCCCGAGCAGGAGTGGTTTTCGGTAGGCGGCGGGGAGAGCGGACACATCGCGGTGGATCCACGTAATCCGAATATCATTTACGCCGGTAATTACATTGGCCAGATCACCCGTTTCGACCGCGAACGCTGGCACAGACGGGATGTGGTAGCCTATCCGCAAATGCATGATGGTACGGCTCCGCGGGATATTCGCTACCGCTTTCAGTGGAACGCACCTATTCGTATCTCTCCCCACGATCCGGATGTGGTGTATCACTGCTCACAATACGTCCACCGCACGACCGATGGTGGTAAAACCTGGGAAGTGATCAGTCCGGACCTGACCACCAATAACGATGCGTATCAGGATATTCCGGGTGGGCCCATTCAGCACGACCATACGGGGGTGGAATTGTATACGACAATTTTCAGTTTTGAAGAGTCTCCCCTGGAGGCAGGTGTCTTGTGGGCCGGATCGGACGATGGCCTGGTGCACCTGTCTCGCGATAACGGAACTACCTGGACCGACATTACGCCACCGGCTATGCCGCGGGGAGGAACGGTGAACACCATTCACCTGTCCACCCACCAGGAAGGACGGGCCTACGTTTCCGTTTATCGATACCGGGAAAATGATTTTACGCCCTACGTTTTTTATACCAATGACTACGGTGCCAATTGGCGACAATTAACCGATGGTGAGAACGGAATTCCGGCTGATCATTTCGTGCGTGTGGTGCGGGAAGATCCCGTTCGCGAAGACCTGCTTTTTGCCGGTACCGAGTTTGGTATGTATGTATCCTACGATCAGGGCAGAAATTGGCAGCCTTTGCAGCTGAACTTACCAGTTACACCAATTACCGATATGCAGTTTGCTGAAGACGACCTGGTGGTGGCTACTCAGGGTCGTTCCTTTTGGATTCTGGACCAATTGGGGCCGTTACGCCTGTTAAACGAGGAAGCGCTTTCGCAAAAAGCGGTGTTACTACCCGTTCCGGATGCCTACCGCACTCAGTTGCGCAATTACCGGGGCGCTACCGCACCCGATCGGGCACCGCTGGGAGCGCAAATTGACATTTACCTCAGTGAAGAGCCCGGAGAGGATATTCGGTTGACTATTTTGGATCCCGAAGGCGTCGAGCGTCAAGTGTACACTACCAGTGCGGACCGGGGCGAACAGGAAAGACCATTACCCCTGAAAATGGGTATGAACCGGGTCTCCTGGGGACTATCATACGAACGTCCCGACATTCTGGAAGATGCCGTCTTCTGCCTGGCTATTACCAGTTGCGTTCAGGCTATGATCGGCACCCATACCGTGCAACTGACGGTAGGTGACCAGGTGCTGGAACAACCGCTGGAAGTGCTGCCGGATCCGCGGTGGGAACAGTCGGCTGAAGACCTGCGGGCACAATACGATCTGACCATGCAGGTGAAGGCATTGCTCAATGAGTGTCATGGTTTGATCGGCGAAATCCGTGGCTTGCGCCAGCAAGTAAACCATACCCGAAAAAGACTGGAGACACATAATCGTTCCCACGAAGGGTTTAAGGCCCTCGCCAAACAGGTTGTTGATCAATTGACCGACCTGGAGCAGCAGCTGATCCAGACTAAGAATGAATCCGGGCAGGACCCCATTAATTATCCGTCAATGATCGATGATCAAATGGCGTATTTGTATTCCATCGTGAATGGCCAGGATGCGCGTCCTACGGAAGGTTCGTATCAGCGGTATCGAGACCTGGAGCAGGAATTTCAGGTATTTCAGCAGCAGTACGAAGTAATTAAACAAAATGAAGTGCCATCGATGAATCGCATGCTGGAGGAATCTGAGCTGAAGCCCATCGAAGTGGTTTACGATAAATAATTGACAATTATGCATGACTCTTTTAGATCTGCTTTTCCGGCCTTGCAGCGCTTGCACAAGGGTGAGCCACTGATTTACCTGGATGGTCCCGGGGGAACGCAGGTTCCCGAGGCAGTGATCAAGGCCTGTTCCGACTACTACCGGACCTCGAATGCCAATACCCACGGGCAATTCATTACCGCCCAGGAAACAGACCATATCCTGGACGATACCCGTTTGGCCTGTTCCGAATTTTTGGGTGCCGCGGGCCCTCATACCATCTCATTTGGTCAGAACATGACCACCATTAACTTCAGTCTGAGCCGGGCTATGGCCCGGACCTGGCAGCCCGGTGACGAGGTGCTGATCACGCAACTCGACCACGAAGCCAATCGCGGTCCCTGGCTGGCCCTGCGGGAGCAAGGGATTGTAGTTCGTGAGGTTCGGCTTTTGCCGGAAGGCCGATTGGATTACGAGGATTTGCAATCTAAATTATCGGATCGCACCCGCTTGCTTGCAATGGGGTACTCCTCCAATTTTATGGGTACCATCAACGATGTTGCCCTGGCGCGGAAACTGACCCACCAGGTTGGGGCGTGGTTGCTGTTGGATGCAGTACACTATGCACCACACTATCCCCTGAATGTACAGGCGATCGATTGTGATTTTCTGCTGTGCTCGGCCTATAAATTCTACGGTCCGCACATTGGTGTGCTTTACGCACGTCCGGGGCTTCTCGACCGCTTACCGCTCGACCGTTTGCGAACGGCGCCGCAGGAGGCGCCTTATTCCATCGAAACGGGCACCCTGAATCACTCGGCCCTGGCCGGGGTAGGTGCTACCCTGGATTTTCTGGCTTCCTACGGAGAAGGGCAAAACCGGCGGGAGCAGCTGGTGTCGGCCATGGACCGCATCCAGCAGCACGAAGCTGGTTTGTTCGCTCATTTGTACCACGGTCTGGAAGCCATTCCGGGGTGTACGATCGTGGGTACCGGACTTGACGAAGCACAACGGGCTCCAACGCTTGCTCTGCGCATAGCCAACCAGCATCCGACGGAGATATGCCGCATACTTGGGGAGGCAAATATCATGGCCTGGGATGGGCATTTTTACGCGCTGCGAGCAGCTGAGGTGCTGGGACTGCGGGCTGTTGGCGGCGTAACCCGCCTCGGGATATCAGCCTATACGACTCAGGAAGAGATTGACCGCGTACTCGACGTCATCCACCGGATCGCAACCGGTCACAAAATAGAGGCTTGATGGAGGTTTGCCTTAATTGTAAAACGGAGTACGAAGGGAACTACTGCCCAAACTGTGGGCAGCCAAAAGATCCGGGCCGGCTGGAATTAAGGTATTTCGGAACCCGGTTTATTAAGGATATACTGGATTTTAACCGGGGCTGGTTACCAACAATCGTCGGTCTGACGACGCGTTTTCGCGAAATGGTGCAGGGGTATTTATCGGGGCGCCGGGTTGGCATTATTTCGCCCCTGAAGTACGCCTTTTTTATCAATGCGCTGTATCTGTTGCTGGAGAGTTTCAAGGATACGAAGGTACCCGATTCCGTTAATGGAGCCAAGGATGCGTACGAAGGAGCGTTTTCTTTCGAGGTAGGTTTTGTGTTTGGCAAATTGATGACTCGGTATGGTTCCTGGATCATCCTGCCGATGATTGCATGTCTGGCGGTTAGTAGCCGCATGATCTTTTCGGATCGTCGGTGGAATATGGCGGAGCACCTGGCCTTACAAAGCTATGTCTTGGGGCACTCCATCTTATTCAGTACGTGTTACCTGTTGTTGCCAAATTTCTCTTTTGGCGTGTTGGGTAATCCCTTGTTTCCACTGTTCTTAATGGTATTTAATGGGTGGGCTTTCTTCCAGGCAAAAAAGGGCTGGGAAGCTGTTCTCCTGGCTATAGCCGTTGCGATAGTGGCCTATTTCATTTACCTGGTGGTGTCGTTTTCCTTAGTGAGCGCCTACGTAGCTTTATTTATGTGAGGTCTTTTCGGCTTTCGCCAAAAAAAAAGAGCCCTGCGCCGGGGTGATGCCGGGTGCAGGGCTCTTTTTGCGGAAGCGAAAAAATTATAAAACAACTATTCGCCGGCTGACCACACCGCGATTGGTCTGTACCTGTACTATGTACATACCTTCGGGCTGATCGATCTGCATCTGCATCATATTCCGGCCTTCCTGGAGGTTGTATTGTGCAGATTCCAGTACGCGGCCGGCAGCATCCAGCAATCGAATGGCTACCTGTTCGGTTCGATCCATGATGATATCCAGGTTCAGGTCACCCGGTGTCGGGTTGGGAAATACCGCTAGGTCAGCACCTGCGACGATTGGCTCGTACACCGGAGTACTGACATCCTTGGGTTCGGCCACAAAGACGCTGTCCTGAATATTCCCAACACCGGAATTACGGCGTACGATATCAGACATGCGTTGTTGTTGAATCCATGCTTTTTCTTCCACACTCAGATCGGGATCGATCTGGTAATAGAAGCGGTCGCCATCGCGCAGGGAAAGGAATTGCTGACCGACAATTTTCATAGCCGTTTCTCCGATAAAGGAATTGGGCATCCGGGCTTCCGCCAACATTCCGACCCAGGGGTCGATGTTGTAGACGGTGCCATAGAGGCTTTCGAGCATAGCAGCATCTTCGGGGATGGGGCAGATTTCCTCAAAACTTTGTTTGATAGGAAGGCCCAGGTTGGTGCGCATGGTATTGAAGTCGGGCAGGCCCCGTTCGCGGCCACGCATGATGTTGATGGATACCAGGTCGAGCCCTCCCTGGCCGGGTTGACCAAACAAAAAGCTGCGCACATCTTCGACCACCCGGCAATCATAGGTCTGCATCATTTGATGAGCCATTCCCTTGAATAGGGGGTCCAGGCCCCGGCCAAGCAGTATTTCGGAAGGTTGGAAAAAGGCTTCCTTGAGGCCGATATTTCCCTCCGGAATAATCTCCCCCTGAGCATTCAACCGCTGTAAAGTGCTGTTGAGGAGGGTGTGCCCAAAACGAAAAGCAGCTGCGGAGAAGGCATTGGTAATATTGGGATTTACCTCAGGGTGGTAGCCTTCGTAGTCGGGTAAATGGATACCCATATGGGGAAGCCACTCTTCGTAAACGATCGCCTGGAGAATGCCACCAACGAGTTTACGGGCGTGTTGATACAATTGCTCATCGGTCCAGTCAGGGTGAACCTGGATCAGGGAATCACACAGGCGATTGTGTTCCCGTACGAATAGTGTGTGCATACCTGCCAGGAGGACATTTTCATTAGCCCGTACATCCCCGGCCACGAAAAACCGGGTCGTGGACGGATTGGCGTTTTCCATCTCCGGAGCGTCGGGGTCAATCTCTCCCGTATACTGGCTGTTGCGGGTATTAAAAGGCAGAAGATTACCCGCCGACATTTTAAGGCGTCCTTTCTCAAAAGTGCGCAGCCACGCAGCCCGGTGCTCATCGCTTCCGTACACGGCCGAGCCATCGATATAGGCCGTAATGCTGTTGCTGTATACGCGGGGATTTCCGGGACCGGTACCAGTTCCTTCCTGATATTTGTTCCGGACCATGGGGATGTAGGCATTTCCGGTACCGAAGGGATCAAATTGCGGGTCACCCGGAGGAACCGGAATGGGCAATGGTTCAGCGTTATTATTTTCCACCAGGGTAATATCGTGATCAATAAACTGACCAAACACCCAAATGTAGTCACTCAACTCAGTGGGGTCGGGCATGTTGCCTTCCTGCTTAAACAGTTGATTGCTAATATGCCGTGGATTAGGGCGGGTAAGCCCTGCCGGCATTTGGAAGCCATCGGTGAATGCCATGGAGGTGGCAATACGGACCTCACCGTGGGCTGCGCCCCAGGCCGGATTCGACAGGTTGTTCTGGGTACCGTCGATGGTCCGCACTTCCTGTGCCCGGAGATTCAGGCATAGCGATAGTAGTATTACGTTTAGTACAAGTATACGCATAGGATTATGAATTTGCGGCGCTTCCGGCTTTCGCCAAAAGGCATTTTGTTGATTATAATTTGCGTGTTGTATATACCCGGGGCATTATCCTGAACAAGTACAAAATGTACGGTTTACCCTAAAAAAAATAGAATGACTTTTGTCACTGAGTAACAAACGGGTACTGGCTTGTGAAGGGAGAAAAAGCTTGAACTACGCTTATATAAACAAAAGTATAAAACGTTTGGCATTAATGCTTGACAATTTTTTGTCAAGAAAAAGTCAATTGATTAAACCTTCCAGACGAGAGGTAGTGACTGGGTTTCGGAAACGGTATGCCGGGCGGGTTGTGCCTGATGGAATGGGTATGTGGCTAAAAAAGAAAGGCCCGCCTTCATGAAGGCGGGCCTTTCTTTTGCACAAGCCGGAGTTTATCGACGGATCATGATCCGGTTGCCTGGTTGCTTTTGGTCAAAACCGCGAATGGAATAAGTAAAGCTCATAAGGAAATAGCGGCCCAGAGCATTTACTTGCTCATCCAGGGTGTAGTTCAGGGCATTTTCCCGGGAAATACCCCGGTTTTGGTTTAGAATATCGTACACACCCAGGGTAAGCTGGCCTTTATTACCTGCCAGAAAGTTCTTGGAGATACTGGCTTTCCAGATGGGAATGTCCTGGTTGAAGCCGTCATTGAGGCCGGTGAAGAGGCGGTAATCCATTTCCGTATTGATGCGGAAGCTTTCGCTAAAGTTAACCGTAATATCTCCAAAATAGGTATGGTTGATAAAATCCCGGTTCTGATCATTGGCAATGGAATACTGGGTAGTAGCGTAGGAGATATTGCCGCCCAGTCCTATAGCCACCTTATCCTGGTTCAGGTTATCGAAGCGCAGTCGCAGACCCACGTCAATCTGGTCAATGTCATTTTCTATGGTATTGATAAAGTTGATCGTTCGTAAGTAGGTCAGTCTTGGGCCCACATTAAATTTGAAGCCGAGGTTTCTGAATTGGGTCCCGTAGTTCAGATTGAGGTTCATCCGGTATTCATCGCCCACATTTTGGGGCGTGGTTACGGTTGCCAGGTCCTCGTTGATGAACTGGGTGTTCTTGATCGCATCCTTGGTGTAGGTGAAGCTCAGGAAGGCGAACATATTTGAGAAGTTGATCGGGTTGAACGACAGGAAGCGCATGCGTACGGAGTGGTTATAGGCTACATCCAGGTTTTCGTTACCAACATATATGTTGAGCGGGTTGCTGTTGTCGACAATGGGTTGCAATTGCTGGATACTCGGTTCGTTCACTCTGGTTTCGTAGTCGAAACGCAGGCTTTTGGTCGAGGTAAAGCTGTAATTGAAACGCACATTCGGCAGGTAATTGGTAAAGGACTGGCGAATTTCCGTATCGCTGAGGATGAGGTCTCCGTCGAGGGATGTTTGTTGCAATTCACTACCCAGAGTAAGACTGTAATCACGCCCATTGATCAGGAAGTTCAGTCCTGCCCGGTTGTAGGTATAATCGGATCGGTAAATATTACTCAGTTCGGTCTCAAAGACGGGAGCTTCGCCCGTGAGGTCGTACACTTCCCGGTTGACGTCGGTTTGGTTTTGTCCGGTATTATAAGTGGCTTCGAGGAAGAGTTTACGGGCCAGGGGTTCGGTATACGATAAGCGAATACCGTAGTTATTGCCTTCGTTGTCTTGGTCGAACTCCTGATCCAGCGGGTCGACGATGGCCTGACCATTTCGGTAGAAGGTGTTGAATGCTTCGGTGAGGCCAAACTGAGTGCTGTTATTAAAACCTCCGTTGACGTTCAGTGAGAAGGTACGCCCGGGTTTGTTAAACTTTCGCCGGTAGAGGATATTTGCGGTGCTGCGCAGGTTATCGCCCTCATTATCATTCATCTGGTCACTTTCGTTCTGAGGGTTTTCCGCGCTGAAGAACGACTCGGAGAAACTGTTCGAAAATTGCTCAGACGTATTGTACCCAAAGGTGGAGCGCACCTGAATAGATTGCAGGGAGTCAAATTCGTGCTCAAAGCGCAGGTTCACGCTGTGGTTGTTCGAGAGGTTGTTCTGACGCGAATCACTCGCGGTGAAGAAAGTGTTGTCCTGTAAAAACGTTTCCCGGAATTGGCTTTGGATCAGCTCTTTATCGAAGCGCGAGTAGAAATAGCTCAGGGTCAGTTCCGTTTTGTCGCTGAATTCGTGGTTCAGGTTGACCCCCGAAGCGATGGTAGTGGCAATGCCGTTGTTATTGCCAAAATCGATGGGGACACTGCTGCTCCCACCATCCATGCGCAGGGTACGCATGCCACCACCCCGGCCGCCACCACCCGAGAAGGAAAGGTAGTCGTTGAGGGAAAAGCCCTGTTGGTTGGTGTTGTTGGCATTGCCGATGAAGGACAATCGGGTGGTTTTATTGAAGGTGTTGACGTTGCCCTTGCCTTCAAAGCGGCCGGCATCGCCGTAACCGGCGGTAAGGGTGCCGAATACGCCGGCTTTACGATCTTCCTTCAGGCTCAGGTTGATGGTCTTTTCCCGCTGGCCATCGTCGATGCCGGTGAATTCGGACTGATCGGATTTACGGTCGTATACCTGGACTTTATCGATGGCGTCGGCCGGCAGGTTTTTGGTAGCGATTTTAGGGTCATTGCCAAAGAACTCCTTGCCGTCGACCAGTACCCGTTGCACATTTTCCCCCTGTGCTTTAACGGTACCGTCGCGATCGACTTCAACACCGGGCAGGCGTTTTAGCAGCTCTTCCACGGCTTCGTTGGGGCGCCCCTGGAAGGAGGAGGCGCTAAACTCCAGGGTATCATTTTTGACGTTTATGGGGTTGCGTTTTCCGGTAACGGTGATACCCTCCAGCAGCTCGGCAATGGCCTCCAGTTGAATGACGCCAAGATCGATAGGCGGAGTGTCGGATGCAATGGAGATTTCTTTTTCGTAGTTGCCATAACCAACATAAGTTACCCGAACGAAATAGTCGCCGGGTTTGACGCGGTTGAGTTCGAAGGTACCGTCATCGGCGGTCATGGCAAAGGACACCAGCACGGAATCGGCGGTATTCATCAGCATGACGGTGGCGCTGGGCAGGGCCGCAGCGGTAGAGTCTTTTACTTCGCCCCGGATATTTGTTTGGGCGAGCAGGGTAGTGGTGGTCAGAATGAAACCAGCTAAAAGCAGGGAAAACCTTTTCATGTCGAGTGTTTACGTTTCCACAAATGTACCCTAAGCCATCATGCGGTTGGGTTAACGGGTCTGCATAAATGGTTAATTAAGGTTAACTGCTGTGGTGGGAGGTTGACTGCTGCGGATTCCTGGCAATGGTGTTTATAGTGGCAAATGCAGGTAATAAGTGCTTAGGTCTTTTGGGGACGTTAGTGCCAGGAATCCACAGCGGTGGGAGGAACCGATGGGAATTACTGGCAGCGGGTTCCCCGGGAGCGAGATAAGTCATTGTCAAGAAAAGGTATTCATTGAAGTAGTTGTGCCAGTAATTACCAGCAGTCTACTACTACGCGCAGAACACCAGCACTCAAGCAAACCTGCAGCAATAAAGGATTAGCATACGAAGCAACCCGGCTGCGCCCAGCCGCTGGAAATTACTGGCAGCGGGTTCCCCGGGAGCGAGATAAATCATTGTCAAGAAAAGGTACCCATTGAAGTAGTTGTGCCAGTAATTACCAGCAGTCTACTACTACGCGCAGAACACCAGCACTCAAGCAAACCCAACAAAAGAGAGTGGAAAAAGAAAAGTGGCCTCGGCAGGAATCGAACCTGCATCTTAGGCTCCGGAAACCTACATACTATCCATTGTACTACGAGGCCAACTATTTCCGAAGGACTGCAAATGTAATACTTTTTGGAGAATTGTGGTACTGGGTAGTGGGTAATTGGTATAGAGTATACTACCTATTGCCCAATACCTACTACCAAATACCAAACACCCAATACCAAACACCCAATACCCATCTACTAAAATGCCCAAGCTTGGGTATTGTCGGAGTCAGCTTTTTGGGGAATCTTAACGCTGTGTTTACATGCCACCAATTAGGGTGGATGGTATGATTTCTCAGAATATTTCGGGGGCTTTCCCTCTGGAAAACCACAAGGGTATGAACCAGAATCGTTGGATAGCACTCAAACGGGCTATTCCCTGGCGAAAGCTTGATAAAAAGACACAGCCTATTTTGGCTAGTCAACGTCTGCCGTTGTCGCCCAAAACCTTGCTCCGGTCTATAATGGTCCAGCAACTCGATGACTTATCGGATCTCCAATTAGGGAAACTGCTGCCCGAGCATCATCACTACCGGGTTTTTGTAGAAATAAGTCCCAAGGTTTCCTCGCCCGATGTATGGCTGGAGAAATGGTCGCAATGTCGGGAAGTGTTGGGAGACCAAGCCTGGACCGAGCTGGTGTCTGTTGTTATGGAAACCATTCACCAGTTGCCACCATCCGTTATGGAGGCTTTTATGCTGGAAGCAGATGCACGCACTGATAACGAAACCACGGAAAATCTCCCGAACGTGACCAAAAGAGAGTACCAAGTCCTTTGTCATATGGCCAAGGTAACGCCTATTGAGGACATAGCGACGCAGTTATACATTGCGCCAAACACAGTACGGACCCATAAACGAAATGTCCGTCGCAAGCTTGGCATTACGGATGTGACCAATCGCAGGGTGTTGGTCTATAAAAAATGGGTGGAGCGGTTGCGACCCTTATTCAACTAATCCCTAAGGCGTATTTTGAGTAGGTATTTCACCTGCGTCTTTGTTCACATGTTTTGTTGTTCTACTTTAGAAAAAAATACCTAAAACACAGAAATCTATTCCGTTTTCATCTCCAGATAACCCGGTTAGCCATGCTTTTCGCATTCGTTTTTCTGTAAAGGGGATTCGATGGCAGCGTGGTAGTCTGGAGAGTCAACTGAGTAGTCTCCCCCTGACCATCGAACCCATCAACGGGATTATTCCCCAACCTTTTTCGGGTAAGCTGACCTCAGTACACACCGGGGAAGATTACTGGCTGCTACTGTCAGAGCAACAGCGGCATCAGTATCTTCACCAATTACATGAACATGTGCAAAAGACGGGGCGAAAAGCATCTTTTATTGCTTTTCACCGCCTTCTTTTACCGGAAACCGATCCACCTCCCTGGTTTTTGTGCCACACGTTTTTTTGGGCTGACTCCCAACGTCTGGAACTGCTATACATCCCTCTCCAATCCATCTCCTTTTGGGCACGCAAAGCCCGCCGCTTGCTGGATGAGCAACGATACGTAATCCGGTACCTGGCGCAGTACAACAGCCTTTCAGAAAGGGAAAAGGAGGTAATCACCCTGGTTACCCGGGGAAAGAATAATCCGGCTATTGCCAAGGAGCTGGGCATCGCCCGCCCCACCGTTGAAACCCACCGCAAGAATATCTACCGCAAGTTGGGGGTTCATTCCGTTCCGGAGTTAGTGCGATTTGCGCTGGCCTTTGAATTGGGGTAGGCGGAACACCTTCTTCCAAAATACTGTTCGCCCCGGCTGGCCCTGCCCAGCCATGGCGAACAGTATTTTGGAAGGGTTTCAGATCATGTCGAAAGCCTGGGCGAATTTGATTAGCTCATTGAGCTTATTGGTATCCAGCTTGCGATTGATGTTTTTTCGGTGTTGCTCGACGGTGCGGCGCGAGATGAATAGTTTCTCGGCGATGGTGGGATTGCTGTCCCCCTGGCATACCAGTGTCAGTATTTCCTTCTCCCGTTTGGTCAGGGCCGCGTATTTCCTGAAA
>JASBTH010000369.1 GCA_030148525.1 Saprospiraceae bacterium
TCGAAATAGGTCTCGTTCAGGTCTTTATCTACGTATCCGCCCCTTTTACGGGAAGAGACAAATACCAATCCGTTTTTGTAGTAGGTAGGAGAGAATTCAAGATGCTCCGTATTCAGTCGGGTCAGGTTGCGAAGCACTACCCGGGACCGTTCCTCCTCAAAGCGCTGACCACCATTGCGTTGCGACTGTCCCAGCAGTGGCAGAGCAGCAAGCAATATTCCCAAAATAAGCCCAATGCGGTTCATGTGTTTGTAGTTGTTGTGGGGTGTTCCTAATAGAAGAAACGAGGTTCATCCACCTTAGGTTTGTCAACTTCCTTTGCTTCTTTTTGTAAAAAGTACCGAACAACAACTTCCATACTACCCGAATTGAAGTCGCGCAATTGAGATAAGGTCAGGTCGTAGGCAAATCCAATATCCAGTTTTTCAGCAATTTCAGTCCCCATGAGCAGGGAAGCAGATTCCCCAAAACCACCCTGGGTTGACCCTCCCAGACGGTAAGAAACGCCCAGACGAAACGCACTGCCAAAATGGGAGGTTACATTGATATCCATATCGAGGGGAGCACCCTCCAACCATTTGATCAATACTTGTGGTTCCAGTTCAATATCATTATTACCTACCGCAAAACGCGAACCACCCATAATATAGAAATGCTGGAATTCGCGGGAGATCGTACCGTCGCCATCCGACAGGTCAATATTACTTTCCAGCAGTCGCGGTACGGACACGCCAACGTAAAAGTTTTCTCCATTGTAGTACAAGCCCGCACCAAAATTCGGGACGAGCTTGCTCTGAACATTCGCCGGAATGGCGCCATCCTGCTCGACCGGCTGCGTTCCGCTTAGTTGGTTGAAATCGACTCGCAGCATGCGCACCGAAGCCTGTAAACCTATCCCCAAGAAACCACGCGGCACCGGAATTCGATAGGCATAAGCCGTTTCCAGCGTGTACTGTTGCGTTACGCCGATCGACTGGCGAACAATATTGGCTCCGACCCCCACCCGATTATTGACCAGCGGCATGGAAAAAGTCAGTAACTGGGTCTGTGGACTGCCTTCAATGCCCATCCATTGGCTGCGAACCAGTCCGGCCAGTTCGATACCGCCAGCCGAACCGGCATAGGCTGGGTTTAACCCGAGTTTGTAGTTCATGAACTGCGTAAACTGCCCTTCCTGTTGACCGAAGCCAACCAGGGACCAGCTGAAAAGTAATACAAGAAGGTAGACTTTCTTCATCGTCAGCTCATTAACGTTGGATCATGAAAAAACCGTTTTGACGAGGTGACCCATCCCCGAAATCCAGTATATAAAAATACGTGCCCGGTGCCAGGTCCTCGCCGTTGTACTGCCCTTGCCAATCATTAGTATACGGAACCCCGGAGCGATATACTTCATCTCCCCACTGATTAATAATAAACAACTGGCTGTTGGGATAATCCGTATCGTTGAGCAGACACGGAATGGCAAATACATCGTTAACTCCATCGTTATTCGGAGTAATAATCGAAGGCACTTCACAGGCGGCATTCCCACCGATCTCTAATTGGACCTCGGCCAGCGAGCAAGCGCATCCCTGACTACACAATTCGTAGAAAAAGCGATCTGACCCCACGTAGTTGACATCCGGCACATACCGGATTTCCCGATCACTAAGGACTTCAACCGTTCCGTGATCCGGTTCCCCGACAATCTCTAAGAAGACATCCTGGATCAGGGAATCATTGTCCACAACATCCAGTACAATCTCTTCCCCAAATCCGATCATCGCCATATCCGGTCGGGCGATAGGGTTGCGCTTGTACTGTACGCGCACCGTGTCCCGCGAATCGACCCCACAAATACCATCATCCATTTCCCAGACGAAGATATTTAGCCCCGGCGACAGGCGCGTGGCCGTAGTAGTTGGTGATTCACCACTGGAAAACCGAATGTCGGGATTTGGTGAGTACCATCGCCCGCGACTTCCCTCCGTCGGCTCATCGGCCATGAGCTGGGCAAAGTTTTCGTCATTACATACGATCTGGTCGGGACCCGCAAAGGGATTCGGATCAGAGATCAATACCAACACCTCATCCGTTACGTCTCCGCAGCCACTGCGGACGGTCCAGGTGAAACTATAGAGGTTACCCGGTTGCATGCCAGTAATGGAAGGCGTCGTCGACGTTGGATTGATAATATTGACCCCGAGCAATTCCTGCACATTAGTTTGTGACCAGAAGGCGTTCCCACTGATCGAGGGAGTTGCCGACAATGTTATATCGCGGGAGGCACAGGCAACGATATCATCCCCTGCATTAGCTGTTTCGGTAACATTCACATCGATCGTCACATCGTCGAAAGAGTAATTTTGGCAGGCACCGTTAGATAATGTCCACCGGAAAGTATAATTCGTTCCGCCATACAGTCCATTCAATGCTGAATTGGCGCGATTCGGATTCGTGATCACCACTTGAGAAGCAGTGTCCGGGCCGAGCAGGGTCCAGCGTCCGGTACCTACATCCGGGGTTTCTCCGCGCAATAAAATATTATCGGTTTCACAGGCCGAGAAGTCCTGCCCGGCGAAGGCCTGTATATCCGGGACTTTATTCAGATCCACATCGATCAGGTTAGATTCCTCCGAAGTACAAGCGTTGAGGGTTGCCGTTACGTAGAAGCTATTGAGTCCGTCGGGAAAGGGTTCGAAGTCGCGAATACCGAAGGTCGATTGCGTACCCGAGCCCATTGCCCCATTGGGACCATACCAGGTGTAAGTGGCGCCCGGCGTTTCGGTGGTATCAGCTAACCGCAAGCGGAGAAAAGCCCCCGGATCGTCAACACACAAGTCTGGTGCTTGCTCGAGATCAGGACGCATGGGTGCGTCCAGGATTTCTACCTGAGTCTTCACCGAATCCGACCGGCAGCCATTCACCTCAATAACCAGCGAGTAAACTCCGGCGTGGGAGGCGGAGTCGGCTACGGCGATAACCGGGTTCGCCAGAGACGAACTAAAATCAGGCCCTGCCCACAGATAGCGGGAGTCGGCAGGGGCAACGGCGCGCAATTCAATTGGCAAACCTTCGCAAACCGGACTATTACTGGAAATAGTAGCCGATGGCTTGTCGTTAATGACAAGGCGGCGTTGCCCCGACTCTCTGGACGGGCAGCCATCTACGGTCACAAACACGGAATACATTCCTCCATCGGCCATCTCGGCCCGCGGAATAGTCAGTGAAGGCGTTTCCGTTTGTACGATGCCGTCTACTGATGTTCGCCAACTGTATACCACATTGGTGCCTTCGTAAGCGGTTGTTACCAGCGTAATATCATTCCCCTCGCACAAAGGCTCCGGCGTCCCCGTACTAATGGCCGGTACACTGGGCATGGCTGGGGGGTCGGCCACATCGACCAGGGTACCCACCACATTGGAGCGACACCCTTCCTGAGTAACTACCTGTAATTGGTAGTTGCCGTTATCTTCTTCGGTTGCATTGGGGATGATGGCTGTCGCATCGGTAGAGACGAAGCCATTCGGTCCTGTCCAGCGATAATTCAGGGTCCCGTCATCTTCCGGGAAAACGGTGGAGGTAAGCAGTATA
>JASBTH010000372.1 GCA_030148525.1 Saprospiraceae bacterium
TTCAATATTTCCGGACATAGTAAAGTCGGTCCTCCGGACCGACTTCCTTTGGTGATGAAACTCCCTGGTATTTATGGTTTTGCAAACCATAAATACCAGGGTTGGAATTGGAAATGAAAAGGTAGGCGCGCGGTAGAGTCACCATGCCTGGTGATTCTACCGCATTCCCTCCTTCCCCACCGCCTGGTAGCGCATACCCTCCACGCCTTTATTCAGGACGGCACGGACGCGTACCTCATCGTTGGTGGCATTTTTGAGTAAGACTTTCTCGTGACGCGACACACTGACGGTCGCTTTTCCTTTGGGAGCGAGTCCGAATCTCTGGGTGGGCTCACCGGTGCGGGTATCAACGGTTTGCACCTGAATATCTTTTTCGGTCAGGTTGGTAAGTTTAACCGTAAAGTTTTTCTGAGAGATCTCCCCCAGCACGAATTCATTTTGGGCAGGAATAGAGACTATGGACTGATTGCTGCTGCAGCCGACCAGGCCAACCCCCAACACCAAGACCAACCCAGCAGTGTTTTTTGGCGAAAGCCTTGGAATGCTCAGTCGTTTACTCAGTAGATAATCCAATCCAAAACGTCCGGAACCCAGAATAAGGCAATACACGGACATCCACAGGAAACCCATGGCCGGGAGCATCTCCCAGGTACTGGCACCCCATTTCTGAAAGAAAATGGCCACCAGCATGGTGCAGCCCACAAAAAAAGCAGAAATACGCGTTTGTAGTCCCAGCACCAGTAGCAACCCGCCGATAGCCTCGCTGGCGGCACCTATCCAGGCAAAGAGTCCGGGTGCCCAGCTGAAGGGCGGGCCAAAAGCAGCCACATCTTCCGGGAACCAGGCAGCTACCTGAAACAAGGCCAATCCTTGCTCCGGGTCGGTCCAGGGCATACCAAATTTACTACTGCCGAAATCAAGTGTAAGCAACAGGCCACACAAAATACGTGGAAGCGCGATAGCCAAATCAGCTGTCCAATGCGAAAAGGTAACGGGTGTCGTTAATTGTCGAAGCGATTTCATAAACATGATGGAGTTGTTTTGATTCCACTCCAAGGTGCATGCAATCGTGACTGAGATCGTCTCGATTTAACCGAAACACGTCTCAAAAAGCAGGTTTACCGAAAATGATACCCTCATGGAGGGACATCGATCACAAATCCAAATCAAGCGTAGGCCGAACCGGACGTTTATTGGCCGGGGGCAGATCACCAACCTGGATACCGAGCGTGAATTGGTAGGTGCCAGACAGGGAATCGGGTAAAGGCATTCGGGCCTCAAAAGAAAGGTTAGATTCAGCAGGCCACTGACCGGGAACCGGCGAAATGGGTAAGTAAGCGGCCAGGCCTTGAGCATTGTAGAGCAAACCGACAAGCTGCAGGGGCATAGAACCTACGACGGGTCGAATTGGAAATGCATACGGGTTGAATAAATCGACGGTCAATTGGAGGGAATCTCCCGATGCTATTTTCTCTGCATTCCGATAGCGTAACTCCACCTGCTGGCTCACCTGAAGTTGATTCATCGGTTTCAGGCGAAAATCTTTGGTTCCCATCCGGACCAGGGGGCAATCGGTGCATTCCCAGGCTTTTTTACCGGCGAGCAATACATCTTGATTCTGCAGGTCGGTCTCCCACGACCAGATATCGTATTGGCTGGCCCGGTACTTATGATCGGTAAATTGATAAGCTCGGTCGCCGGAATAGAAGTGATACATGGCCGGATCACGGTAGGAATCGGCAAAAACGACCGGGTGACCATCGGCCCGTTCCTGTAGTTCAGAGATCCATTCAGTGCGATGAAAATCGCGCAACACCTCCCCTACCGGTACGATCAGAAATACCCGCACGATCAGCAGCAAGAGGGCCGATGCTACGGCCATCCGCAATAGCCATTTGCGAAAGCCCGGTGTTTCCAGTGCGTGACGGTAACCGATGATCACCAGCGGAAAGGTCAACAAAACGGTCCACTGGGGCTCCACGTGACCCTTGAAGCTCATGGCAAAAAAGAAGATCCAGAAACCAAACAGCAACCAGGTGAAGCTTGGCTGCAGGATATCCTGCGACCGGTGTTTCACCAGTGCCCATACCAGCAAGGGGAAGACCAGGGGGCTGAATATCGCCACTTGATTCAACAAATAGCTGGTTGTGTGCTTGAGCTCGTAGGGGTCATCCCGGCCAGACAGGTGGTAGGTGAAGGACGGAAAGTTGTGATCGTATTGCCAGTATAGATGCGGTAAGAACAACACCAGTCCGAAGCCGGCGGCAGCATAGAACCATGGCTGGCGAACCAGGGTGCGGAAATGAGCCAAGCCGATCAGTCCGATCCATACCAGGCCGTGGTATTTGCTGTACAACAGAGCAGCCATAAGCAAACCTAAAAGTAAGGCATGACGTGCATTGGGTGATTGCAAAAAACGGCGAAAGACCACCAGATACCAAATGCCAAAAAAAAGCAAGGGCACATCGGGCGTAGTGATAAAGGCGTATACCTGCAGCATGGGCATGGCTGTGAGCAATGCGATCAATAGCCAGGTATCTTTTTTGCCGGAAGGCTTACCAACCAATACCCAAATTCCGGCCAGGGTTCCTATATGGAGTATTCCAGTAAGCAAACGCACACCAAGTTCATTGGCAAACAATTCATAGCCCGCAGCGATCATCAGGGCTACGACCGGTGGATGATCAAAATAGCCCAGAGCCAATTGACGGGAGTATACCCAGTAGTAAGCTTCGTCGGGATCCAGTTGGGTAGCAAAGGCCTGTCCCCAATTGATCAGTAACCAGATCAATAAAAAGGCTGCGAATAATGAATGCCCGGATTGACGCATGCTACTGTATTGTTCGATATTGCGGTTTCAGGACGTCTTGCAATTGATCGTAGGGTAAAATATAGTCCGTGGGGCCCAGTGCGTAAGGCGCGATCTCGTAGCTGTTGTAGTAGAGACGGAGCCCTTCTCCTTCCAGAGAGAAGTTGGCTGGCGGATGGAATGCTTCACCCCAGAAAAAGCCGGCTTCGTCCAGGTTTACATCGTCAGCAATGTCCCATACTTTGCGGAAGGCGGCTTCCGCCAAATGCACAAACCCCAGGGAATCGGCCAGTACATCGGACCAATCCAACAGTTGCCCGGAATCCAGATCGAAATTTAAAAATACGGTATGTGTGTTGGGGTGAGCGCCACCGGTAAACTGGTAATTCTCCAGCGCAACATTCCAGATGTCAGGTGATTGATAAATGACCTTCCCCATGGTTTCAATGCTCCAGGGCATGGTCGACATTTCGGAGAAATTGAGGAACTCCTGGTAATCGTTAAAAAAACGCTTGCATTGGTCTTCCAGGCTTTGCACGGAAGGGGCTTCGTCCGGATTAGCAAGACCGGAGGCATTAACCACTTCCCTGCGCACGGTTGCATTAATTTTATTTGCTGTGTTAGGACCAGCTAGT
>JASBTH010000375.1 GCA_030148525.1 Saprospiraceae bacterium
TGTACCCATCCGTTCAGTATCTCGGACTCTCGTTGCAGCCGTTCAATCAGCGGCAATAATTCGCGGGTGATGATCCGTGACTGATCAACCATGCGGCGGTCGGCAACCCGAAGCAAATCGTGTAGCTGGGTATAGCGGTCAGCAATCCGTGGTTCGGAAGCCACGAACCGGGCCTGGTTCACGGCTCCGGAAATGCGGGTCAGCACATTGGCGATGGATTTGGGATTGTGCACATCCAATATCCGGCTCAGCGGATCAATATAGTGCTCGATCAGGTGACGCGCTTTACGGACCCGTTCGCTAAAGGTCATTTGATCCTTATTCGTTTTGAGTTCCTGAGTGGCTCGCAACAGTTGTCCGGTATTGCTCTCCACATTATCCAGGAAACGTTGCACCTCATCGTAGAGGGCATCCAGGCGTTCCCGCAGAAGTACAGGATTCTGGTATTTATCGACACCGGCAATACGGTCGAGTAACTCTTCCAGAGATACCCGGTATTTTTCAAGCTCTTCGGGCAAAAGCGGCTTAAATTCACTCAATAGGAACCCCAGGAACTGACGCAATGGCTCAGATAGCCGGAAATCATTGTACTGAGGAATGAGTAATTTATACTCGAACAAGCGCTTTACTGTCACATCTCCGCTACCCCGTACCATTTGATCAAAGTCCTGACCGGCCACTACATTGTCGTCCAGTTGGGCACGGTAGAGCCTCCGGAATAAATCGAAATTCTCTTCGATAAATCGCAAAACCTTATCGGGATCAGCTTTCCAGATCATGCGTCCAAAGTGGTTTCAGCCCGGGTAGTACGATCAACATCAATATAGTGTTTATCAGCCTCCACAATGAGTTGCCCCGAGGGATTACGGCGAATCATCACGTAGCGTTCAAAGCCGTCGACAAAGTCAGGAGCAGCGAAAATAGGGTAAAAATGATGTTCCCGACAAAAGTCCACCAGCTGCGGCCGGTTCTTACCGTCGATGGTGGCAATCTCATCGATGAAGAGCACCACGCGGTTGTCGGGAGTGCGCAGGCTCAGGCGGCTGATCACCGTCATTATGATAATTAGTCGGAGCATGCGGTCGGTACCATCGCTTTCCACCTGCTTGCCCAGATCGACCGATCGCATTTTACCGTTCACCTTGAGACGCAAACGGAGGCTGAAGAGTTCGGAGAACTTGACGACGACCCCCTTCTCCAGGTACGTCTGCAGAACCCCCAACCGATTGGTCGTCGATTCTTCCAACCGGAACAAACCTTCTGATTGCAACGACAGGTCGGCAATATTCGACAAGTCGCGCTGGAGGCGTTCATTCGGCTCTAGTTCCACCTGCAAGCTCTCCAGATTCGAGATCTGGATCTCGCTGAGTTTACGGTTGAATTCCTGTTGTATGAACTGGCGAAACTCCAGGTAGGAATCCAGGAACTTACGGGCCGGATTGGCAAATTGTACAGCAATGTTATCGAGGAGGGCGCGGATACTGCGCTCTTTATCCTCCATGGAGATCAGCTCTTGCTCCAGGGTTTGAATGAAGGCCTCTTCGTCGGCCAGATCAAAGCCGGTAAGTGACTTCAACTGTACAAACAACTGGTTCTTCTGCTCGCGGTCTTCGCGCAGCGCCCGTTCGTCCTTTTGCAAGGTTCGCAACTGCTCTTCCAGGTCGAGACCAGAGGGTATGGCTTCGATTTCCTCTTCTCCCCAGGCTGGTAACTGAAGCTGGTCGAGGGCCCGCAAATCGCGTTCAATACCCTGGTAGCGCTGGTAGTTTTCGGTCAGTTGTTCGCTGAGGACGGTGATCCCTTTTTCCATGGAACTGGCGTCCTCATTGATCAGACGCAGTTGTTCTTCCAGTCCTTCTACTTCCTGTTCCAGGCGAGCGAGCGTCCGCCGGTTAAGCTTGAGCTCGTCTTGCAAGTCCGGCAAATCCTTCACCCTTTGTAATTGGTGCCGGATGCGGTCCCGGTCGGCGCGCAACTTATCGCGTTCCTGCTCTACTTCATCCTGGCGTTCCGAGGTATCTACTAATTTGCGAAGGCGATCGAGGTCGGTGGCAATATGTTTTCGTTCTGCTTCCAGTTCTTCGGGGCTGGTGACTTCCGGGAGGGGAAAATCGTCCGGTAATTTGATGCGCCCATCGAAGAGTTCGATCAGTCGGCTGGCCTTTTCGACTGGCTTTTCGACCGCCGACCGGGACATGCGGGCTATCTCCGGACTCAGGATAGCATTCAGCAACCGCCGGGTTTGGGGATCGGAACTGAGGTGGGAAATCAGCCAATCGTCGATCTGTTCCTGCTGGCGGGAAAGGCGTTGCAAGCGGGCTTCGAGTCGCTCCGTTCGCTTGCGGAGTTCGGCTTGCTTCTTCTGATCGTATCCTTTCAGTTCCACCAGCCGGTAACTCACCTGCTCCAGTTGGGTATCGGCATTCTGGAGTTGCTGCTCCAAAAGGGACTCAGCCGGCAGGTTCAGCAGCTCCTGGTTTTCCCGCTCCAGTTCCTGTAATTTTGCCTTGGTTTGGCGGATATCGCCCTGCAGGCCGCCAAGTTGGCGGTTAATCTGGTCGCGCTCACGAGCTTTTACCATGAGCTTATCACGGAACTCCTCCTGCTCCTCTTCGCGCTTGCGACGGCTGATAAGCAAGTCGGCCAGGGTATTTTTAGCGCTGATACGCAGGGTGGCCGAGCGTCGACAAAGATCTTCGTAGCGAGTGGCCACGGATCGCGACAGTTCCTGAAAACGATCGAACTCTTCGCGAATATTCCGCAGCACCTCCATCTTCTGGCTTTCCATGCGCAGACGATCGATCTGCTGGATGTTCTGTCGGCTATAGCTTAGTTTTTCCTGGTCGCGATTGTCGGCGATCAGGAGAATTTCCTTCAGTGCGTCATTATTGATCAGTTTGGAGTTGATCAGGTAGCGATACACTTTCGAGAAGCTATTGGAAAAGCCGATGGTTTTACTCGATTTAGTAAGCCATACCGCGGCATCATTACTGCGTCCGATCTGGTAGATGGTGCGCAGGATATCTTGTTGCTGGGTGAAGTTGGTCATTTTTACCGCCCGCCGGTTTAATTGCCCCACGACCCCTTTAAAGTCACGCATGACCGCACCCTTCCCTTTTTTGGCGGAAGCCGAATCCGAATCAAAGAACAAACCCCTGTCGTAGGCCTCGTCGAAGCGCAGGTAGCGCAACTCGCCATCACCCTTGCGGTGAACGATGATGCAATAGGCCTTGCGACGCTTGCGGATCTCAAAAACGATAAAGCTGCGTTCGGGCTCGGGGAAATAGTGCGCCAGGGTCTCTTTATCGGCTGAGCGTTCCCCGCTAAAGGTCATGAGGTTGCGGTTAACCAAAAAGAGAAAGTTGAGCGAATAGATGAGGGAGCTTTTACCCACGTTATTGGAGCCAACCAACTGCATGGAATCACCCTCTGTAAAATCCAGTTCGGCCAGCTGATAAGAACAGCTATTGAGAAGTACTAATTTTGTCAGCATTAACGTCGCTTGGCTTGAGAAGGTCAAAGGTAGCTAAAGCTGAGGATTTACCCTGAGCCACCCGCAAAAGAATACAACCCTGCCGGGGAACGAAAATTTTACGGGATTCTGGCGCGAGTGCGGAGGGGGATGTGTATTATGGCATCATGAAGGATACGCAAACCAATATGGAGTTTCGATTGCTGTCGCGGCAGCGCATTCCGATTTGGGAGGGACTGCTGGGATGGATGCTGGCCTTGCAGTTCATCCTACCCGCTTCGTTATTGCGAACGGATTGGATACACCTAATGGTGTTGTTTGCGCCACTGGTGGTGGTTCCATTAGCTCTGCGCCTGAGTGGTGCCTGGATGGGTTTTCTGAAGCCCATGCGGTGGCTCTTTTTTCCAGCCGCACTTATGCTGGGAGTTCCCTACTGCGTACCGAATGTTTCGTGGATTAGCTACCTATCCATTCCCTGGTTGATGTGGACGGGAGTTGCGGCGCTGCGGGCGCTTCGCCATTTCTTTCGCATTCCTTATCCCGATCGGACATTCAGCCAGTTTGCGACTTTGGTTGGCTTTCTGTATTTGCCGGTTGGTGCTGCCTGGGCTCTGGCGGACCGGATGGGTATTCATCCTTTGGGATTTCAGGATCCCATCGTATTGCTTACGGCTGCACATTTTCATTATGCCGGATTTGTGTTGCCAGTCGTTGCAGGTTTTTTGCTTTCGCAAAAGGATAACGGGGTTTTCCGCGGCATTACCTGGGGCATACTGACCAGCATTCCGCTCGTAGCTTTGGGTATCCTGGTCACGCACTGGGGAGGACCTACGTGGGTCGAAAGTGCATTTGCCGTCTTCATGGGATTATCGGGTATGGGTTTGGCATGTTGGCAAATCAGTCATTCATTGGGTCAATCAACAGCACTACGTTGGCTACCCCTGATCGGAAGCGTTTTATTGCTTTCGGGAATGATGCTGGCGATCAGTTATGGGATGCGTTTCGTTTGGCCGGGCTTGAGTATCTCGTATATGTACGCCATTCACGGAACGATGAATGTGGTCGCGTGTTTGTTGTTGGTGTTGCAGCCGAAGGCAACTGAAGGATTGTGATTATGCAAAGCCTTGCTAGATTATTTTTTGTGAAAGTCAATTTTTTGACCCTTAAATTCGAGTGAGTGTCGCACAGGTTGCGAAAAAAGGCGATGCCATCTAGGATGGCATCCTGGGTGGCATGTAGATTTAGTTCAGGATCGGCAAACTAGTGTATAAACGGTTATTATTCTCATTCGACTCCGCAATCACATTGGTCCCATCAGCATCAAAACGAATACTCACGTGCGATGAGCCAAATCCTTCATTGGACGATATCTCCCAGTCGGGAATGCGCACCCATATACCATAGGTGCCATTGGCTGGTAAACCGGGGACGGTGTACTGATAGTTCAGGGTGCGTTGTGTGAACGATTCGTGATCGACCCGCCAGCTGTATTTTACCTTCAGCATGGTAGCTCCCGACTGCAGGTTACCGCTATTCTTAACCCACACCTTTAAAAACCGGGCTCCGGATGATGCATTTGAAGAAAAGAGCGTTTGATCAACCATTGTCA
>JASBTH010000392.1 GCA_030148525.1 Saprospiraceae bacterium
CCGGTCTGGGACGGAAACGAAGTATGGCTGGTTATTGGCGGCGGAGCGCTGTTTGCTGGTTTCCCCGTACTCTATGCCACCATGTTTTCGGCCATGTACATCCCTTTCATGCTCTTCCTGGCCTTTCTTATTTTCCGGGCGGTAAGCATTGAGTTCCGCTCGAAGGAACCCATGAAATGGTGGCGGCAGATGTGGGATGTAGCCTACAGTGTATCCAGTATTGCGTTGGCCCTTCTGTTGGGCGTAGTGCTGGGCAATGTGTTGCAAGGATTCCCTATCGGTCCCGACCTGGAATTCTCCGGCAATTGGGTGAACTTCCTGAATCCGTATGCCATCATGGTGGGGGTTACGACGGTAGCCTTGTTTATGATGCACGGCGCCATATTTCTCACCATGAAAACGGAAGGTCGGCTTTTCGCCAAAATCACCATTCTGCTAAGGCGGGCAATCATCTTTTTTGTAATCAGCTTTGGGTTAGTAACAATGTATACCTTAATCTATATTCCCCATTTGACCGACCGTTTTAAGACGGCTCCCTGGCTGTTTTTAGTTCCAGTCTTAGCTTTCCTCGCAATTGCTAATATTCCCCGCCTGGCTGCTAAACGGCGCTTTAAGCGAGCTTTTATTTTTTCCTCCACCACCGTAGCGCTCCTACTTGCCCTGGTAGCTATCGAACTGTACCCCGTATTGATCCTGTCAACGGAGGATCCGGCCAACAATATTACCATTTACAATGCCGCTTCGTCTACTAAGTCCATGGGTATTATGCTGACAATTGCCGCAATCGGCACTCCCCTGGTCCTGAGTTATACCGCCTTCGTATACTATACCTTCCGGGGAAAAACCCGACTCGACGATACCTCTTACTGACCTGTTTACAGGATGCTACGGGTATTGTTTTACCGTAAGACTGCCGGTTCAACTATTTTCTCCCTATCTTCCTTTACAAAGGAGAGGGCTTGTAAGGAATGGGGCCCGATTAGGTCATAATCCCTGCGACATATGGAACAGAAATTCATTCAATCCCTATACGATGCACACCAGCGGGCACCACGCATGCCCGAACCAGCTTTAGTTTGCAACTGGCTGGAAGGCTTACTCGGTGTGCTTTTTCCGGAATTTTCCAATCATCGCTACCGCTCACACCGGGAGTTCACACAGCATTTCGGAGACTTACAGCTTGAACTCTTTCGCATTCTGCAGTCCCTCGACGATCGGCATGGTGTCGTTCCTGAGCACGTGGAGCATCAATTCATGGAACGGTTGCCCTTCGTGCGCGACCTCCTGCTGCAAGATGCCGACGCCATTTTAGCTGGTGACCCGGCAGCTGTCAGCTTAACGGAAGTGATACGCACCTATCCGGGTTTCTACGCCATTGCGGTGTATCGCCTCGCCCATGAATTTCAGCAACTGCAGATTCCTCTGATCCCGCGCATCCTCACCGAACACGCACACAGTAAAACAGGCATCGACATTCACCCGGCGGCCCGAATCGGACCGGGCTTTTGCATTGATCACGGTACCGGGGTAGTGATCGGAGAAACCTGTGACATCGGACACCAGGTAAAAATTTACCAGGGGGTCACCCTCGGTGCCCTGAGTGTTCGCAAAGATCTGGCGCGCACCAAGCGCCACCCCACGATTGAGGATCGGGCGATCATTTATGCCGGCGCTACCATTCTGGGTGGCGATACGGTCATTGGCCACGATACGATTATCGGTGGTAATGTCTGGATCACCAAGAGCGTTCCGCCGCATTGCCGGATTTACTATACGGGATATATTCGCCAACAGGAAGCCGCCGGGAAGGAGTAAATTTTTACCATGAGGTTGGGTGTAGATCATTTCGTAAAGTAATGGCAGTCAAGGCCTGACCTCCCGCTTTTTAGCTTTCGCAAAAAAACCAGAAACCGACATCTATGCCAGGTATTATTGATCTGATCGGGAACACCCCCCTCGTTGAACTCACCCGCCTATTCGATCGGCCCGAGGTGACCGTGTACGGAAAACTCGAAGGCCAGAACCCCGGCGGCAGCGTTAAGGATCGCGCCGCTTACGGAATGATTAAAGGAGCCCTGGACCGCGGCGACATACTGCAAGGGACCAAATTAGTAGAAGCAACCAGTGGCAATACAGGTATCGCCCTGGCTATGATCGCACGGTTGTTTGGTATTCCCATCACCCTGATCATGCCGGAAAATGCGACCAAAGAACGCGTGCAGACCATGGAAGCTTACGGTGCTACCGTGCTCCTGACTCCAGCCGAAAAAACCATTGAATATTCCCGCGAAAAAGCTGAATCCATGGCTCAGTCCGGCGAGTATGTCTTGCTCAATCAATTCGCCAATCCCGATAACTGGGGCATGCATTATCGCACTACCGGACCCGAAATTTGGCGTGATACGCAGGGAAAAGTAACACACTTTGTATCTTCCATGGGAACTACGGGCACCATCATGGGCGTCAGTCGCTTCCTGAAGGAGCAAAACGATCAGGTACAAATCGTTGGCGTACAACCCACCGACGGCAGCAGCATTCCGGGCATACGCCGTTGGTCCCCCGAATTCCTGCCCGCTATTTTCGAGCGTGAACGGGTAGATACGGTTATCGATGTCTCCCAGGAAGAGGCCGTAACCATGGCACGACGCCTGGCCGCAGAGGAAGGTATTTTTGCCGGTATGAGTAGCGGTGGAGCCGTAACGGCCGCCCGTAAATTAGTAGATCAATTAACAGGTCCGGCCACCATTGTCTGCATCATTTGCGACCGGGGTGACCGCTACCTATCAAGCTACCTATTTGGATAACAAGCAAAACGAACTATGAACCAAACAAACAACCTTATCTTATTACTAACTGCAGCACTCATCTTAGCCGGATGCCAAACGACATCTGAGTCAACAACCCCCGAAGCCCCTACCGATCCAACTACCCTATTCCTGGTACGCCACGCCGAAAAGGCCAGTGACGGCACCACTGATCCGCCACTCACCGAAGAAGGTCACGCCCGGGCACGAGCCCTGCGGGATATGCTGTACG
>JASBTH010000399.1 GCA_030148525.1 Saprospiraceae bacterium
TTGCGTATGTTTGTAATACTGGTATCTCCTGCCGGGCGTATATGGGCCACGTGCAATCGGGTGAAGGGACAAGCCTGAAGCACTTCAGTTTGTCTGGAAAGTCCGTACAAAGTGCGGACGAAACACCGGGGCCAGCCAGAGTAGGTATTAACCCGACTAAATCGCAACGCAAAACTAATCTGCGCTGCTATCGGAATAGAAGTTGATCAAAGAAAGCGATGCCTGGACAAAGACCGAATAATCGATTTACCGTTTTACTACCCCTGCTTTTTGCGGTAGTGCTTATTATTGGAATTCTCCTCGGAATGACACTCTCCACCGGACAGTCGGCAGTGTTATTTGATACCGGAACGTCGCCAAAAGAAAAATATACCGGCCAGACCAAGATCGAAGAGATGCTTCGCTATATCGAAGCTAAATACGTCGATTCGGTGGACCGGGACAAATTAGTCGATGAGGCCATTAAAAACATCCTGGACCAACTCGACCCCCATTCCTCCTATATTTCCCAGGAAGAGCTGCGGCAGGTTACCGAACAACTGGAAGGCAACTTCGAGGGTATCGGCGTGGAGTTCATGATGGTCGACGATACCGTTGTCGTGGTTGCACCCATTGCGGGAGGCCCCGCCGAAACTGTAGGCGTGATGGCCGGCGATAAAATCGTTCAGGTCGAAGACTCCATCATTGCCGGAAAAAACCTCGATAATCAGGATGTGATAAACTTGTTGAAAGGAGAAAAGGGTACGGATGTGACCATTGGCGTGCTTCGTGGAACTCAGAAATCGATACGTCGTTTTACTATTACCCGCGATGAAATTCCCTTGCAGAGTGTTGATGCATCTTATATGCTGAGCGAACGCACAGGGTACATTAAGATCAGCCGTTTTTCGGCGACCACCGACAAAGAGTTTTTGGAAGCAATGGAACAATTGGTCGACGAAGAGGGCATGGAAGACCTGGTTATCGATCTGCGGCACAATCCCGGTGGATATCTTCAGAAGGCTACTAATATTCTGAGTCAATTGTTTCCCCGCGACGGTGAATTACTCGTCTATACCGAAGGCCGGGCAGTCAGCCGGTCTGATTACGAAAGCACCGGTCGTTCGTTTTTCAATATTGATGATGTGGTGGTTCTGATTGATGAAGGCAGCGCCTCGGCCTCCGAAATTCTGGCGGGAGCCATTCAGGATCAGGACCGTGGGTTAATCATCGGGCGACGCTCTTTCGGTAAGGGCCTGGTGCAGGAACAATACCGATTAAGTGATGGCTCGGCCTTGCGGCTAACCGTGGCCCGTTACTATACGCCGAGTGGCCGTTCCATCCAAAAGTCATACGACGACCTGGATGCTTACCGCAATGACTTTCAGGAGCGATACGAAAACGGAGAGCTCTTCGCCGAAAATAAAATACCAGTTGATGACTCTACGCGCTTTTACACCAATCACGGACGTATTGTGTACGGAGGGGGTGGAATTATTCCGGATATTTTCGTGCCATTGGACACGTCCCTGATGACCGAGACATTTGCCGGTCTGCGGGCTATGGTCCCCAATTTCATTTATCGGTTCCTGGAAAAAGATAATCCGGGCCTGCAGGAATGGACCCTGCAGACTTTCCGCGATTCCTATCGGATCTCGGAAGACGTATTCCAGGATTTTGTGGCCTTCGTTGGCGAAAAAGATGAAGATCTTGCAGCTGAAGCTTCAGCCTATCGGTCTGACCTCAAGCGCTACCTCAAAGCCCGAATCGGACGTTACCTCTTCGAAGAGGAGGGATACTACGCCGTTATTCATACCTCGGATCCAATGATTTCTAAAGCATTGGAAGCGCTCAGCAAACCTAACCCGATTAAAGAGCAAGCACTATTCGACAAGCGCTAAATTCTCAGGAGCGCAGGAAATCTAATTCGCCCTTATCGCCCATGGTAGCCATAACAGATAAGGTACCCGTATTAGTCTCCATCTGGCGGTGCTTGTCGACGAAGTCAACCTGAGTTAATATATCGGAGCTCACTTGTCCGAAATGACCGGCGACAGCGCCTTCGGCGGTATAAGCAGGAGTAGTAAAAAGAGGGGAGTCTACTTCTTCGATCAGGTCCTTTAGATACTCGTCTTGAACCACCCGCACAGCAATCTGGGTACGCCCCGGGTAGGCGTATTCCGGGATATTCCAGAAACCATCCACCAGTAGGGTCAACGGCCTTTGGTGCACCATTAGTAGCGTTTCCAGACGAGGATGCAGGCGTGGTACATATTCCTTCAGTTGATCGACGGAAGCAAATAGCAATTCCGGCATTAGATCATTCCGGCTAATGCGTTGGATGCGGTCAACGGCTTCCGGGCTGTGAAGCATGCCCGTCAAACTCCAGACAGTATCAGTGGCCAATAAGACCATTTTTTCCGCCAATAGAGCTTTGACGGCAATCTCCTGGGGATGGTTATCCGACAGGTATGGGGTGTTCGAGAACGAGGTTGTCATAGTATGCAGTATGTTGTCGTGAACAAACAGCATGTACACTTATGTGGTTGTATGCTGGTAGATAGATTCCTTATTAGACGGATTCGCTGTACGGAAATCCCATTTTTTTTCGTTTTTTCTAAAAAAAATCTTGTGAAGGAACTCCGAATCGCTCTAACTACGACCCTTATACTCACATTTTTGAGTGCTCCGGTCCTTGCCAAGCACATAATTGGCGGGGAGATTTACTACGAATGCCTCGGTCCGGTCGACGGTGATCCAACGGTCAAGCGCTATCAGGTCTACATGAAGATCTACCGGGATTGCCTGGGCTCCGGGGATGTTTTTGACTCATCACCGGGGTCGACCACTACTGCCTCGGTCAGTATTTACCGCGGTAGCGAGTTTGTGCGCACACAATACCTGGAAGCTCCCGTTGTCACTAGCGTAGATCCCAACCCCGGAAACGAATGCGTGCTGGTGCCGCCCGATGTATGTGTGGAAGAAGGCCTGTATACCTTTATCGAAATTGAACTTCCCGTTTCCGATGAACCCTACCACATCGTGTACC
>JASBTH010000405.1 GCA_030148525.1 Saprospiraceae bacterium
CCGGCACGGGCGCCGAGCTCAAGCCCGAACTGCGCTAGTATGCCCCGACTCGATCATTTACCGGGCCGGGCCTTTCGGCAAAAGGATACGGAATGGCTGTATTTCAGCGGCACCGCCTATCTGGGGATCCCGCATTTGCCCGCCTTTCGGGAGGCTTTGGTGGAGGGGTTTGATCGCTACGGCACCAATTTCGGTGGGTCGCGTCAGTCCAATCTGCAGCTCACCATTTTTGCGGAAGCAGAAAAAAACCTGGCGGAGTGGGTAGGCACGGAAAGCTGCCTGACCGTCTCTTCCGGCTCCCTGGCCGGACAATTATTGATGCGCTTTTTGCGGCAGCAAGGCCCCTGTCAACTGGCACCAAATGTGCATCCGGCGCTTTGGCCCGATGCGGATGCCAATCCAGCCCACGTTTCTATGACCGAGTGGATCGAGCGCACCCGTCAAATGTTGCCACCGGTCGAGGGAGGCCCCATACAATTATTTTGCTCTTCGGTGGACCCACTGTTGGGAACCCATGTGTCCTTCGATTGGCTCCACGAACTACCGGAAAGTCGTTCTTACCGACTGGTCATCGACGATTCCCACGGCCTCGGCTTATTGGGGCCAACCGGAGCGGGCATACGGTCCATCCTGCCCCAATTCGATCACATCGAATACGTGATCGTCGGCAGCCTGGGTAAAGCCCTTGGCCTTCCCGGCGGCGCCATTTTTGGTTCCGATCGGCTGCTGGAGAATCTCCGCAACAGCCCCTTTTTCATCGGAGCATCCCCCATGGTGCCGGCCTATCTCTACGCCTGGCAGCAGGTACGCGACGCTATTCAGCAACAACGCCAAACATTGCTCCAAAACATCCGATGGCTGGAGGATCACTGGCCGATGACCGTTCCCGTTCAGCACCAGACAGCCTACCCGGTCTTTCATTTGCCGGAAGGCGGCTACGCTGAACATCTACACGAGCACCACATACTGATTTCCGCTTTCCCCTACCCGGGACCGAATGACCCCGTTGTGGAGCGAGTGGTGGTGAATGCACTGCATCGGCCGGGTGATTTGGAGAAGTTGGTAATTAAAATGATGAATGTTGAATGATGAGTGCTGAATGCGATCCTCTTTCGTTAAAACTACGGGGGGAATGAAATGCTCGGTGCTGAATGTTCAGTGCACAATGCTCAGTGCTCAATGATGCATTAAGGAGTCACTGGATGCTTTGGGGTTATTCCGGGTGGAGACTTCCGCCTCCACTTCGTTCCGGCAGGTTAAGATTCAGGTTAAGGTTAAAACCGTGGATCTTGGACCTTGGAGCAAAATATTATGAATCAAAACTTTAACTATCATACAGGTAGAACCATGTTTTAGGAACGAAACTGCCCTTTCAGGCTACGCACCACGCCCGACGCCCGACGCTCTACGCCCGACGCTCCACGCCCGCCGCAAAAAGCTGCAGGGCCAGGCAAAAGAGGAAATCGAAGCAACCAAGCCAGTCTCTAAGTCTCTAAGTCGGTTCTTCCAGCAACTGATCGCGCGATCCAGAGGATCACGCACCTGTCTCAAAACACGTCCGCAGTTGCCCGTACAACTCCGGCAACAGCTCCATGAAGGCTCTTGGGTACAGGAGATAATGCACTATGGCTACTGCCAGCAGTTCCACGTCGGGACGGTTGATCCATTGTTCGATCTGTTCCCGGCTGAAGCCGCTGATTTGGCTGAGTTGCGGCCAAAGGTCATCACTCACTTCGGGCCAGGGGCGATCGGGGGTAACTCGAATGTATCCAACGGCCAGTTCGTGCAGGCAGATCTGGTAATGGGCTTTTGCGTTGGTAAAGCCAGTTAATAATTGCTGGGCGGAAAACAGGAAAACGCCATCTTCATCAAAGGTCTCAGAGGCGTGAAAATCCTGTGGATAGGCCGGCGAAGGAAAGGGGGCCGGGTAAATGACCACTGTTTCGTATTGCGGAAGCAGGAAGTCCTCCTGCCCAAAGGTGAGTTGAGCGAGGCTGGCGGCAAAGGCAATGCGCACCTCCTCGGGCATATCGTCTTTAGCCTGGGATTTAAAGTCTTTGGCCATGCGGATCAAAACTACCCGGTTGCGGAAGGTTTCCTGTTGCTCCTCGTTGAGGGACTGATAAAAGGTGGAATACTGTTCCAGGAATTTCACCGCCGGTGGTTCCAGTGTTGGAGTATTACGCTTGCTCCACCAGAACTTGATTTGGGGCCCCATTACCCAGATGATGGCTAACAGGAGTACTGCCGGAAGCAGATAGGCAAGGTTGTTGTCGCCGGTTTTCCAGGTGTCGTAGAGGCCATACACGGCAATAAGAGCTAAAGGTATGCTGAGCCAACGGGTGAGCATTTTTGCTGAAATATACCATTTCCTGATTATATCGCTTTCGAAAAGGTTCGGGCTACGCCCAATCTTTTCACGCGAGTGCATATTCGCCTCGAAGTGGTTTGGGACTCCCGGCACAAAATGCTGCGTAGCAAAACCACTTCGTTGTCGATGTAGTATCGATTTTACAAGATTTTTAGAAAAAAAGGGGAGGCCCCTTGCGTCGATTCTTATTTCCTTCTATATTTGTCCCGCCGTTACAAAAAACGTGCAATTTCGGTACGGTAGCTCAGTTGGTAGAGCACAGGACTGAAAATCCTGGTGTCGGCGGTTCGACCCCGCCCCGTACCACAACAAGACGATATGTTTGTAAATAACGTACATCACCATCATCACTTTATTGCTACCGTGAGGTAAGTGGTGACTCTGGTGTTATTTGTTTACAAATACTTAAAAGAGAGGTTTACCATTTGCCGGTAAACCTCTCTTTTTTTATGCCCAAACAAAAACGAACCCAAACCTGCCATGCCACAACCATTAAAAATTGCCGTTCAAAAATCGGGGCGCCTCCTCGATGGATCCCTGGCACTGCTGAAAGAGTGCGGGATCAAGATCGATAACGGAAAAAATCAACTCAAAGCCAACGCCCGTAATTATCCGCTCGAGGTCTACTACCTCCGCAATTCCGATATCCCGGGCTACGTACACGATGGCGTAGCCGACATCGCCATCATCGGGCAGAATACTATCACGGAGAAAGACCTGGATTTGGAGGAAATCCTGCCGCTGGGCTTTTCCAAATGCCGACTGTCGATCGCGGTGCCCAAAGAGGTGGAATACACCGGTGACAACTGGCTCAACGGTAAGAAAATTGCTACTTCTTACCCTACTTCTCTCCGCCAGTTCCTCGACCGAAAGGGTATTAAGGCCGACATTCACGTGATTTCCGGTTCGGTCGAAATTGCTCCGAACATCGGACTGGCCGATGCTATCTGCGATCTGGTCAGCTCCGGGAATACCCTCTTCCGCAATGGTCTGAAAGAGGTGGAAGTAATGCTGAAATCCGAAGCTGCCCTCTTTGCTCGTCGCGATTTACCTCAGGAAAAGCAAAACCTGCTCGACCAATTGGTGTTTCGTCTCAAATCGGTACAGGCAGCCGGTAACAACAAATACCTGCTCATGAATGCGCCCAATGAAAATGTGGAGCGCATCATCGAGGTGCTGCCCGGAATGAAAAGCCCCACCGTTATGCCGCTGGCAGAAAGCGGATGGAGCTCCATCCACACCGTGATTAGTGAAGATCGATTTTGGGAGATCATCGATCAGCTCAAGGCCCTCGGCGGCCAGGGTATTCTCGTGATCCCCATCGAAAAAATGATCCTGTAATATGAAGGTTTACGCACAACCGAAACGAGCGGATTGGGATGATATTCTGAAGCGTCCGACCATGGAGACGGCTAACCTCGATGCTACCGTCGGTCGCATTATCGAGGAAATTGGTCAGGATGGAGATGCGGCTGTTCGCCGCTACACAGCCCAGTTTGACCACGTCGAGCTGGATCGCCTGCACGTAAGCGAAGCGGAAATTGCCGCTGCCGGTGACTTTTTGTCGGATGAGCTGAAAGAGGCTATCCAACAAGCCAAAACGAATATCGAAGCGTTTCACCGCCCACAGGCCATGCAGGAAGAAGTGGTAGAGACCATGCCCGGCGTATCCTGCTGGCGCAAGAGCGTCGCTATCGACAAGGTCGGTCTTTATATTCCCGGAGGTACGGCGCCCCTCTTTTCCACGGTGCTTATGCTCGGTGTGCCGGCGGTGCTGGCCGGTTGCCGCGAGATCGTACTTTGCTCGCCCCCCGACCGGCAGGGGAAGCTGCACCCCGCTATTCTCTACACGGCTCATCTGATCGGTATTTCGAAGATCTTCCGCGTCGGTGGTGTACAGGCGATCGGTGCTATGGCCCTGGGCACCGAATCCATCCCCCAGGTGTATAAGATCTTCGGTCCGGGTAATCAGTACGTGACGGCGGCCAAGCAATGGGTTAGCCGCCAGGGGACGGCCATCGATATGCCCGCCGGACCGAGTGAGGTGCTGGTGTGCGCCGACGATACCGCCGATCCGGAATTCGTGGCGGCCGACCTGCTGAGTCAGGCCGAGCACGGTATCGATAGCCAGGTGGTTTTAGTGGCTTTCGCCAAAAAGCAGATCGAAGCGATCCAGGAAGCCCTGGAACGCCAGCTCACCGACCTGCCCCGGGCCGAAATCGCGCGCAAAGCATTGGAAAATAGTGTCGCCATTGTGGTCACCGACCGGGCCGAAGCCCTGGATATGATCAATGAGTATGCGCCCGAACATCTGATCTTGTCGGTGATCGATGTGGATGATTTTGCCGACGGGATCGTCAATGCCGGGTCGGTGTTTATGGGTAATTACACCCCCGAATCGGTAGGGGACTACGCATCGGGTACCAATCACACACTTCCTACGAATGGGTTCGCGCGGGCTTACAGTGGCGTTTCCCTTGATTCCTTCGTAAAGAAGATTACCTTCCAGCGTCTGACCGAGGATGGCCTGCTCACCCTGGGACCAGCCGTGGAAGTCATGGCCGAAGCCGAAGAACTCCGGGCCCACAAATTGGCGGTCACCCGTCGCCTCGACCGGCTCAATAACTAATTACTATGGACAAATCAACCATCGATATCACGCAATGGGTTCGCCCCAATATTCTCCGGCTCAAACCGTATTCGTCGGCGCGGTCGGAGTTTAAGGGGCAGGCTGATATCTTTTTGGATGCCAACGAAAATCCCTTCGATACTGGGATGAACCGCTATCCGGATCCCCTGCAGTGGGCCGTCAAGGAGGAACTCGGTAAGCTGAAGGAGATTGATCCCAGGCACATTTTCCTGGGCAACGGTAGTGATGAGGTTATCGATTTGCTGATCCGCATTTTCTGTGAACCTGGCCAGGACGCCATACTGACTCTGCCACCGACCTATGGCATGTATCAGGTTTCGGCCGGTATTGCGGATGTCGCCGTACGAGAGGTGCCCTTGACGCCCGATTATCAACCCGACGTAGAGCAGGTTTTGGCGGCAGCCGACCAACAGACGAAGTTGCTGTTTCTCTGCAGCCCTAATAATCCCACGGGTAATAACCTTGACCTCCTCGCTATGGAACGGTTGGTAGCCGAATTTTCGGGCGTAGTAGTGGTAGATGAGGCGTATATTGATTTTTCCGACCAGGATTCCTGCATTAAGCTATTACCCAAATACCCCAATCTGGTGGTCATGCAGACTTTCAGTAAAGCCTGGGGAATGGCCGGCATCCGCCTGGGAATGGCCTTTGCATCGGAAGAGATCATTGCCCTCTTCAATAAGGTGAAGCCCCCCTACAATGTGAATCAGCTTACGCAAAAAGCGGCACTGGATGCCCTGTTGTC